>DATFRX010000315.1:0-10791 GCA_035262905.1 Nocardioidaceae bacterium | reverse complement strand
CCCGTCGATCGGGCTACCCAGCGCTGTCGGGCCGGTCGGCGGAGTCGGTGAGGCGTTCCCACCGACTCTGATCCGGAGCCGAGTCGGCCATCCCGCCCCGGTTCCCGAAGGCGAGCTCGCCGAGGCCGGCTTCGGCCACCGGGACTGCTCGGGGATGGCCCGAGGCGACGACGGCCTCCATCAGCTTTCGAGCCTGGATGCGGTCGCCCTGGTCGCTCAGGAGACGTGCGAGAGCGACCTGCGCGATCGGTGACCAGTACTCATGGCCCAAGTCGACGGCTGCTCGGTAGGCATGGGCGGCGGCATCGGCCCGGCTGTGCTCGACCAAGCGGTCCCCCAGCAGCCCGGCGGCGCGTGACATCTCGTCCGGTTCGCCGGCGGCCAGTGCCGCCTCCAGCACAGTCGGGCGTCGACGACGTCCACGGAGGGTGCCAGCCACGGCCGCGGCGATCGCCACGCCCCCGAGGCCGCCGAGTGCGATCGCGGGGTAGTCCGGCGACGGATCGATCGTCGTAGGGGGTCCGGCCGGCGTGGGGGAACGCGGCGCCAGCCGCACGGCGTCCAGGCCCGAGTCCGACGAATAGAGCAGGTCGGCCATGTGGCCGGCCGGATCGGGACGGGGCTTCGACTGCTCGACGGCCGCGACCGAGGCGGCACTGGCAGCCGTGAGCGAGAGTACGGCTAGTAGAAGACTCGCGACCCGGACGACAAGCGTCATGGCGACCCGAGAGGGATCTGATGTGTTGACCATGTTCGGTGAGTTCTCGCTAGGGGCAGCGTGAGACACGGGGGTTGAAGTCCGCGAACATCCCGTTGGGGTTCGGCTTCCAGATCCACGCGTGCAGCTTGTAGACGACGACGCCATTCGGAAGCGTGGTCGGCATGAATGACTGACCGAACAGGCTGGGCGGCTGTTGGCCTCCCCAGGCGTCCTTGGCAACGACGTACTCGACGGCGACCAGTTTGCGGGTCACGGGGTCGAAGACGAGCGCCTCCGGCCTACGTGGGTCGGGGATGGCACCGTCGGGCGCCTTGCGAAGCCAGTGCAGTCCCATGCCTCCGCTGTCGGGACCTGGTCCGAGGTTGTCCATGCACGGGAGTCCGGAGTCGAACCAGCCGGCGGCGGTCGCCCGCTCCGGGGTCCGGAGGCCGGCGGTGAACTGTCGCGCCCCGGCGAGCTCGGACTGGCCGCGGTGGGTCGGGGTGGCAGGGGCGTCGGGCAGCGCGAGAGCTACGGCGGCGACCGCAGCCACCACCGGCAGCACGATCAGTAGGGTGCGAACACGTACGATCGCCATCGCTCAAGCCCCTTCCTGCACGGCAAAGATCTGGTCGGCCACGAGGCCGTGAGCTTCCTTGTGCACTGCGGCCGCCGCGTCCGAACTCGGCGCGTCTACGAGGCAGAACACCTTGCCTTCGGCTGGATCGACCCAGTAGCGCAGGTACTTCACGTCGTACCGACCCTGCATCTGCAGATCGGCAACGTGGGCCTTCGCCACGTCCTCCAACGCCACTCCGCCGTCGATCGTGTGTACGTCCATGAATAGCGGCATCGTCCCTCCTCGGGAATCGGGTTCCGTACGGAACCGGCCATCCCATGAGACCGCCGCCACCAGGGCCACCGGATCGGTGAGTGTTACCCAGTTTGGCGCTGTGCTTGCCTATGTTGCCGAGGCCGGGTCCCCTACCAGCTCCGTGCGCGAAGCGACGCCGAGCTTCGCGAGCACCGCGGAGACGTGGTGGTCGACCGTCCGTCGAGAGATAACCAGCCGGTCGGCGATCGCCGCGTTGGTGAGCCCCTCTCGAAGCAGCGTGAGCACCTCGGCCTCTCGTCGAGTCAAGCCGTGCGGATTCGCCCGAGTGGTCTGGCGGGGTCCGCGCGGGACCACCTGCTCGCCTGCGGCCCGAAGCGCCTGGCGGGTGCGCGCCGCCGCGGGTTCGGCACCGATCTCGGTGAACAACTCGAGTGCGCGGCGCAGGTCATCAGGGCGGCCCGCGTCGCAATGTGCCATGCCCTCCTCGAACGGGCAGCCGTGCTGGCGCCACCAGGCCGCGGCTTCACCATGTCGGCCCTCGAGCTGGAGGGAGAACGGAGGGGGCAGGACCCGCTCCGTACGCACCGGCTCGCCCAGCCGCTGCAGCCAGCCGGCGAGATCACCGTGCAACCAGGGATCGGCATGGTCGGCCCGCCCGATCCAGTCGTGGAACTCGTCGTCGAGGCGCGAACGGTCTCCGGTCAGCCAGGCGCCCTGGGCGATCGCTGTGGCGATGTGGGTCTGCCAGGCGGCCTCGCCGTTGCCGAGGACGAGTTCCCGGAGCTCGGCCAGCGGCGTCTGGGCGGCCGAGTCGTCACCGCGCCGGAACAGTGACTCCACCAGTGGGACCAGCATGTGCAGCCGATTGATCGGCGACATCGTGTCGCGAATGAGCTCGGTGGCAAGGTCGACGGCATCGTCCAGCCGACCCTGCCGCATGAGCACCGATGCATGGCCGGCGCGGATGCAGTAGGTGAACACCGGCATGTCGGCGTCGACGGCGAACTCCATGCCATCGGTGAACGCCCACTCGAAGTCCGCGAACCGCATCTGTTCGGCGGCGAGCTCGTAGACGTTGGAGTACTGGGTCGCTGCGAGGTAGTCGCTTCCGGCGCGCTTGGCCAGCTCCAAGGACTGCACCATCGTCGACAACCCGTCCTCGCCCCGATGGAGCTCCTGGTAGCCCATGCCCATCAACGCCGAAGCCGTCAGGGCATCGTCCTCGAGGTTCTCGGAGATCCGGTACGCCTCGGCAACGAGCTTCTCGGCCTGCTCCTGGTCCGGCTCGTGGAGGATGCCGTAGTAGGACAGTGCCATCCCGCGCTCGAGGCTGTCGGGCGCATCCTGCATCAGATCGAGCAGCTCGGCGGCCACCCGGTCGGCCTCCCGGCCGCGACACAGCCGCCACAGGGCGTTGGTATAACGACGCAGGTTCCGGGCCAGCGCCTCCGGGTCACCCAGTGACCTCCGCAGCGCCACCGCGCGCTCGCGGTGCACGACCGACCGCTCCCAGTCGTCCCCGAGTGACAGTGCCTCGGCGAGTCCTTCCTCGATGTCGGCGAGCTGCTCCAGCGGCAGGTCGGTGGCGACCCGAAGCGCCCGTTCGTACTGGGCCACCACCTCACGATGGGACCGAAGGGCGGCAGCCGCTTGCGCGGCGGCGACGGCGTATCGGAGCGTGGCATCCGCGTCGGCGGCGCCTTCGGCGTGGTGGGCGAGACGGGCCGGGTCGAGATCCCCGGATCGCCCCTCAAGTGCCGCAAGGGCGGCCGCGTGCAGCTGAGTACGGCGATACTGCGGCACCTGCTGCTCGACGGCCAGCCGCGTGAGCTCGTGCCGGAATCGGAACCGGCCCACCTCGCCGACCAGGACCCCGGCGACGACGCATTCGTCTAAACCGGCCGGCTCCACTCCCGCGACCCGGCCGATCAGGGATGCCTCCTCCGGATGACCGAGCACGGCGGCTGCCTCCAGGAGCGCGCGAGAGGCGTCGGAGAGCCGGGACACCCGCGCCGTGACGACATCCGCCACGGTGGCAGGGACCTCCTCGAGTCCGGCGTCGAGCAGCTCCCGTACGTAGAAGGGGTTGCCGGCGGTGAGGCGGAACATGTCGCCCGCCCGTCCGCCTGCCAGGTCGTGGACGGCTGCCGGTGACAGCGCAGGCAGGGACAACCGGCTCGTAGACCGATGGGTAGCGATCTGTCCGACCACGCCACGAAGGGCCGCGTCGCCCAGCTCGTCGTCGCGATAGCTGACCAGGAGCAGGGTGCGAGTTCGGGCCACCCGACGAGCCAGGAAGAGCAGCCAGTCGAGCGTGGCCTCGTCGGCCCAATGGAGGTCTTCGACAACCACGGCGGTGGGTCGGCGGGACACCTCCAGGTCGGTGAGGAACGACGCGAACAACGTCCGCCGGTCCACGCCGGGACTGAACTGCTCGACGAGCTCACCGCCGATCGACACCGCGATGTCATGCAGCGGGCCGAGCGGCTGCGGTGTGAATGCGCCGTCGCAGACTCCCCACAGCCAGCGGAAGTCCTCGCGCGCATCGCGAAAGACCTCCAGCAAGGAGGTCTTTCCGATCCCGGCCTCACCGGTGACCATGACGAAACGCCCGTTCCCCGCTGCGGCCTCGTCGGCGTACCCGTTCAAGGCATCGAGGAACGAGTTCCGCTCGAGCAGCGCCATCTCCCTACGATAGCCGCCCTGACCTGCATAAACGACAGATCGGACAATGACTAGATGAGCCGGCACCCAGGTCGCGATCGGCCGGAGCACGACCTGGGCCGACGGCTCGCCGCTCACGGGTGAGTTCTTATGGGATCGAATCGCAGCAGTCCCCCGACACCGTCCGGCAGTAGTCCGGACGGCTCATCGAGAAGTTCCAGATCGCCGTCGGTGTCGATCAACGCGCGCAGGAGGACCTCGTCCAGTCGGTCCTCGTAGGCCTGATCGGCACCGAGGGCCTTGATGTCCTGCTTCGACTCACCGATCGCCATCGGGATCGGCCCGGCCCACAGCCGATCGGCGGAGTCCGGGCGGTCCACGAGCAGCAGGGTGTCCAACGCAGCCTCTCGGGAGGCATTGACCACGTCGGCCAGCCTGGTGGCCGCGCCGCCCGGTCGCTGTCGCTGCTCGGCGAGCCGGGCCAGCTTGTGCTCCCTCGTGGCCCGCCGGGCGGCTGCCAACTGGTCACCGATGAGCTGCGAGACGTGCCGATCGGAGCTTCCAGGGGCGCGGCTGCCGTGTCCCAGGTCGACCAACCGCTCGGCGACCCGTCCGGTCGCCGTCGCCTGCACGACCGAGCGGGCGTACGGATCGCCGACCAGGAAGACCGGCCCGCCGACATGACCGGCGACGACTGAGTCGAGGTTCCTCGCCGCCTGCTCGGCGTTGCGCGCCCACGAGTCCTCGACCCGGCTTTGATAGCGCCGATGCGACCATCCCCCGCCAGGCACCTTGTGGACCACGTCATGGCCGCCCTCGGACCGCCACCGCTCGCTGTCCAGCCCGGTCGCGTCGACACTGACGATGTCCGCGCCGGTGTGGTCGACCGTGACAAGCACGTACGGCGACATCGTGGACCACCCGCGTACGAGGGGCATCAGGTGCGGCAGCGAACCGAAGTGACCGTAGTCGGCTTGCGCCGTCGTCAGGGGCGACACCGTGTCGAGGAGGACGTCGTTCGGAGTCGCGATCACGATCCGCTGCAGCTCGCCACCGTGGCCGGTCGGCTCCGCGATCCGCTCCCCGACCTGGTCGATCAGGGTCTCCGGCGCTCCGTCGTCGCGAAGGGCGTCGGCGACCGAGCGCCAGTGCAGCCGAAGCCGGTGGTCGGCGTCTTCGGAGTCGCGACTGACGTCAACGCAGACCGAGGCGAATCCGCCCTGGGTGCGAGCCAGCGGCTGGAGTGAGGTCAGGTGCATGCAGCAACCTCCTTCCACGGTTTATGCGTTCGTACCCGCGTCGCGGACCGACATGCGGGTGCCGCCCAGGTCAACTGTTGGGTCGCCGATCGATCTGCCTGCGACCGATGACTTCTGCGGGCCGCGACGGTCTATATCTGCGACGACATGGGAGGCCCGCATGTTCGCAGTCATCGGTACCTGGGCGGTCGACGGAGCTCTGGAGGCCGAACAGCTCACCCACATCGCAGACACGGTCCGCCAGCAGCCGGGGTTCGTACGCGGCTACTGGGGCCAGGAGACGCATCACCTCGACACTGCTCACGCTGTGACGATCTTCGACGACGAGGCACACGCACAGGCGATGTCCGACGGAGTGAGGGCGGCGATTCCGTCCGCTCAGCTCTGCGTCGTGGAGGTATTGGCAGAGGCATAGGACGCCGCCCGCGCGGTCGCCATGCGCACAGGCATAGGTGACCGCTGCCCGGGTACAGGCTGACCAACGGTGAGGATGCGTCTGGCCCGCCGCTGCCCCATCCTCCACAGCTGGCAGCACGGACGGGCGGGCCAGGCGCCCTCCCTTCGCAGGAGTACGACATGACCGCACGATTTGGACAATCCGTCCTCGACGCGGCCCCGAGCTACCAGCGATCGGAGCCCACCAGCGTCGGGCAGTGGATCGCCTGTCCCGAGCCTGCGTGCCATGCCACCGCCGAGGTCATCGACTGCTACGCACTCAGCTCGGTCGACGGTCCGGTGCCCATGGTGCGTACCCGCTGCCTGGGCCAGCACATCCGCGACTGGACAGACGAAGGCCGAAGGTGAGATCCGAATGAGACTCCTACGCGGACTGCTCGCGACGGTCCTTTGGCTCCTGGCGGTGGTCGTCGGACTGTTGGCCGCCATCCTGTGCGTCACCATCATCCTGCTGCCGCTCGGCATCCCGTTGCTGCTGCTGTCGCGCAAACTCTTCAGCGTCGGAGGTCGCCTCATGCTGCCTCGCAGCGTGCGGCACCCGATCCAAGAGGCGGACAAGTCAGCCAAGAAGAGCGGCCGCAAGGCCCGGAAGCAGGCCAAGAAGGTCGACAAGTCGATGCAAGATCTCGACGCGGACAAGGCGAAGAAGAAGACGCGCAAGATCCTGAAGCGGCGGCGCAAGGCACTGGCCGCCTAGCTCCGCGATCGTTCCGCTGCCGCGTCAGCCAGCCGGTCCTGGGTACGGCACCCTGGTAACAGCCCATCGGGCGGAGGTGCCTCATGTCGGAGCAAGGCGAACCCGCGAGAGATGAGACGGCGACCACGCCCAGGCAGGATCCACTGCGCGGCTCCCGGACCAGCCGGGTGTGGATCGCCGTGGTGGGACTCGTCGTCGTCCTGCTGCTGCTCATAATCTTCATCGCCCAGAACACCCAGAGCGTCGAGGTGTCGTTCCTCGGCTGGGAAGGCACACCACCCCTGGCGGTCGCGCTCCTGATCGCGGCTGCGGCGGGTCTCGTGCTGGCCGCTACCGCCGGCGTGCTCCGCATCCTGCAGCTTCGCCGCCGGGTTCGTCGTACGACCCACAACTGACGCCGGACGAGCGCGATCGTCACGGTCGACGATCTGCGTCCGCGTCGACGCCGCCGAAGACCTCCGCAGCGGCCTTGACCCGCAGTCGCTCCAGCTCGTCGATCTGGAGGTACGCCCGGTCGATCAGGGCATCGAGTCGGCCGGCGTCCAGGCGAGTGTCGCTTTCGGCGCGGGCTCGGAGGGTCCGCCAGCCGGCCGCCTTGCCCTCGACGCCGAGCAGCATCGCCTCCAGGTCCAGCACGCGACTCAACGGCGACCGTCGGAGCAGGCGGCCGTTGAGCTTGAGTCGGCCGAGTCGCTCGGCGGTCTACATCGCCCAGCTCTTGTACGCCCGCACCGGCACGTCGAGCGCCGCCAGCATGTCCCTCAAGGCCTCGCGATCCTAGATGCCGAGCAGTTCCTGGTCCCGAGTCGCGTTAGTCATCGCAGGTCCGTACCCAAAATGTGCCGTTGACGCACGTCGGACCGGGACGCGAATCACGCGCTTCACATGACCGGCCAGGAGTGTGGGAACGGTACTGGCCGACAGCTGACTCAGTGGGCGGCTAGCGTGTCGACATGCTCGGCGGCCTCCATCACATCACGCTGCGGGTGAGCGACCTGGACCGCTCGCGAGCGTTCTACACGGCGCTGCCGGAGTTCGTACTCGACCAGGACTTCCCCGACCTGAAGAAGCTTCGCTACCGGATCGGTGACACGCGCATGCGGCTCGTACTCTGCGCGCCGCTACCCGGGACCCCGCACGGCGACCGGTTCGACGAGCGCCGGATCGGCCTCGATCACATCGCCGTCGGGGCGCGCGGTGGACGTGAGTCGCTCGACCAGCTGGAGATCGTGCTGCGTCGCATCGGCGCCGACACGGACGGAGTCAAGCTGGATCGAGCCGGCGAGCTCGCCATGATCACCTTCCGCGACCCGGACAACTTCCAATGGGAGTTCTTCCAGGAGGACTAGGTCGACCGGCGCGCGGCGATCACGGCTTGTGGAGTCCCGGCTGATGCACTCGCTCGGTGGACGCCGGATGACGTTCGAGATGGGCGGCGGCTCGCGTCGGTCGGGTGGTGAGCTGACCACCGCAGTTCGGGCAGGATCCCTCGAGGCAACGCTCGACACACACCGCGCACCAGGTGCACTCGAAGCTGCAGATGCGGGCCGACGGCGAGTCCGGCGGGAGGTCGACGTCGCAGCACTCGCACGACGGCTTCATCAAGAGCATGGACCCAGTCTCACCCAACCGGAGTCATCCGGCTATCGGGCGATCCGTCATGAAGCATTGACGTTTCTCGGCACGGAGAGTACCTCTACAGCTGGGAGCAAGCGTGGGTGCGGGACGGGTGTGACACCCACTGACAGGCGTACCTAGTACGTCGCGGGAGGGACACCGAGATGAGCCATGGCGATGTCGACGCCGGATCACTGACCCCACAGTCCACCTTCTACGACCAGGGCCGCTTCGGACGGTTGTTTCCGGAGCTGCCGCCCTTCGCCGCCGACCGGCCGCTGATTCGAGACGCGTTGATCCAACTCGGCGCGCCTGGCGGTCCGATGGATCCGGCCGACGACTTGTCCGACCCGATCACGTTGATCACCGATGCGGCCAAGAGCATCAACAATCCCAACAATCCGACGATGACGGCCGGGTTCACGTTTCTCGGCCAGTTCCTCGACCACGACATGACCTTCGACCCGACATCGAGCCTGGCCCGCCGCCAAGACCCCGAGTCGATCCGCAACTTCCGGATCCCGGCCCTCGACCTGGACAGCGTCTACGGCGGCGGTCCCGGCGTGTCGCCTCACCTGTACGACCGAACCGTCGACGGCGGGCGGACCAGCTTCCTCACCGAGCGGATCCCGGGATCCGCGGCGGTCTCCATCGACGGCGAGCCACGGCGAGACGTTCCCCGCAATCGTCAGCACGTGGCGCTGATCGGCGACCCCCGCAACGACGAGAACATGATCGTCTCTCAGCTTCACCTGGCGATGCTCCACTTCCACAATCAGGTGGCCAAGGACGTCGCGGCTGAGCTGGGCCCGGGTTTCACCGTCGATGAGATCTTCGACGAGGCGCAGCGGGTCGTCCGCTGGCACTACCAATGGATCGTGCTCCATGAGTTTCTGCCGAAGACCGTAGGAGACGACCTCGCCGACGACGTCCTCACCAACGGGCGGCGCTTCTACGACTGGAACAACGACCCGTTCATCCCGGTCGAGTTCTCGGTCGCGGCCTACCGGTTCGGGCACTCGCAGATCAGGCCGAGCTATCGCGCCAACTTCGGCACCAGCGCCACCGACCCGAGCCAGCAGTTCTTCGCGCTCCTCTTCGATCCGGCAGCGACCGACCTCGAGGACCCCGCAGATCTCCGCGGCGGCTGCCGGGCCGCTCGCCGCTTCCTCGACTGGCAGACTTTCTTCGACTTCGGAGACGGCAACGCCAGGCCCAACAAGCTCATCGACACGAAGCTGTCCAGTGTGCTGTTCAACCTGATGGGCGTGCCGCCCGAGTCGCCGACGTCACTCGCCGCCCGCAATCTGCTGCGAAACCTGACCATGAAGGTGCCGTCCGGTCAACGAGTCGCGCGCGCCATGCAGGCCCCTGAACTCGCCCCGGGAGATCTGTCCGACCTCGCACAGTTCCAACTCGATCGCCGTACGCCGTTGTGGTTCTACGTGCTCCGCGAGGCCGCGGTCTTCGCCGAGGGCGAGCACCTCGGCCCGGTGGGCGGTCGGATCGTCGCGGAGGTGCTTGTCGGCCTCATCGATGGAGACAGCCAGTCCTATCGCGCCCAGGATCCCGATTGGACACCGACCTATGGCAGCGACGGCACCTTCACGATGGTGGACCTCCTCACCACCGCGGGCGTGGTCGCAGCACTGACCTGACTCACTCGGTGCGCAGGACATCGGCGACCGGAGCACGGGCGGCCATCCGCGCCGGCACGCTCGTAGCGAGGACGACGAGGAGCACGGTCGCCACTGGGACCAGAGCCAGCGAGGCCCATGGCGCAAGCGTGGGATCGCCGTCGCCGCCGGCAGCGCGATAGGTCGCGATGTACAGGCCGATGCCGACGGGAACCGAGACCGCGCTGGCGACCACGGCCAGCAGAGCGTACGGCGAGACCAGCGTCGAGGCGACCTGGCGTGGGGTCAGGCCGACCGCCTTGAGCACACCGAAGTCGCGCAGCCGCTCGCGCAACCCGAGCAGCGCGATCGCCAGCAGCGAGGTGATCGCGATCAGCAGCAGGACGCCGTCGAGCGTGTAGACGAGGACGGGCAGCTCCGCCGGTACGTCGCTCACCTGGCCGACCGGCTGAGCGTCGAGCGACGCCTGCATGGACAAGGCGAACACGAACGCCGCTCCGGTCAGCGAGATGGCGCTGGCCAGCAGCAGGGCCCGGGCCCGGCCGGCGAGCAGCGTGCGAGCGCCGACGGCGAGAGGCACTCCGAGGGGGATGGCGGCCAGCAGCCTGGCGAGCAGCGAGACGTTCGGCGGCGCGGCCCGCCCGGACTCGAGGGCGTGCAGGACCGAGAACCGGGTGCGGCGCCGAGTGGCCAGCCAGGTGCTGAGCACCAGCACGAGCAGGACGAGGACCGCTGCCACCACCAGATGTGCCGGGTCTGCGGCCCGGGTCGGCGATCCGATCATGGTCTCCGACGAGGGGCGAGCCAGCAGCGGCGCGAGCAGCGCACCCGCCGTGTAGCCGAGGACAGCGGCGACGAGCCCCAGCACCGCCGACTCGATCACGAAGACCAGATTCACCTGCCGGGGCGTCAGCCCGATCGCCTTG
>DATFRX010000314.1:0-2998 GCA_035262905.1 Nocardioidaceae bacterium | reverse complement strand
GAGTCGCGCCGTCGTTGCGATAGCGGTGCGGCGTGCTCGACGGGAACGAGATCGCGTCGCCCGGGCCGAGCTCGTGGTCGACGAACGCCAGCGTCACGACGAGCGCGCCGGAGATGAGATAGCCGTACTCGTCGCCGGGGTGCCGCATCAGCTGGCCGGTGCTCGACGAGCTGCTGCCGGGCGCGTACGTCACGAGCATGAAGTCGACATGGGCACCGGCGATCCGGCCGAGTCGCTCCCAGGTGACACCCGAGTCGAGTTCGAGGACTTCGCGCTGGTCAGGCCGGACGAGTGGGCCAAGTGCGAGGTCGGGCCGGCCGGTCGCGGTCAGGGCGTGGGCGATCGACGGCAGGGTGGCTGCGGCCGTCGCCGAGGCTGCCGCGGGCGTGGCCGATGCCGGCGTCGCGGCGGCACCGGTCGCGGTGTCGAACACGTCCTCCACCGAGATGCCGAGCGCCTGCGTGATCGCGTACAGGGTGCTCACCGACGGGCGGCTCCGGCCGTTCTCGATCTGGGAGATCAGGCTGGCCGAGACGCCGACGTCGCGGGCGAGCTGGCGCACCGAAAGACTGCGGCGGGTCCGCTCCTCGCGGATCCGATCGCCGACCGGCGGGATGCTGGTGGCCATGCGCTGATCGTACAGTGACATTGAACGACCCGCCGGTCCGAATCATCGGTGCCCAATGCACCGCCGACATGGGACGATCTTCCCCGTGTCGATGATCGCCACCCGCGGACTCACCAAGCACTTCTCCCATGTGGTCGCCCTGGACTCGCTGACCATCGACGTCGGCGCGGGCGTGACCGGTCTGGTGGGTGCCAACGGGGCGGGCAAGTCGACGCTGATCAAGATCCTGCTCGGCCTGCTGCCCGCGACCTCCGGCAGCGCGTCCGTACTCGACCTGGAGGTCGGGCGGCAGGACACCGAGATCCGGGCGCGGGTCGGCTACATGCCCGAGCACGACTGCCTGCCGCCGGACGTCTCGGCGACCGAGCTGCTCGTGCACCTGGCCCGGATCTCGGGCCTGCCGCCGGACGCGGCCCGCGAGCGCTCGGCCGACATCCTCCGGCACGTCGGTCTCGCCGAGGAGCGCTACCGGCCGATCGGCGGCTACTCCACCGGCATGCGGCAGCGGGTCAAGCTCGCGCAGGCGATCGTGCATGATCCGGAGCTGGTCTTCCTCGACGAGCCGACCAACGGACTCGACCCGCTCGGCCGCGACGACATGCTGGCACTGATCCGCCGGATCGGCACCGAGTTCGGCATCGCCGTGCTCGTCACGTCGCACCTGCTCGGCGAGCTCGAACGCACCAGCGACAACATCGTCGTGGTCGACGCGGGCCGGCTGCTCCGCGCGTCGTCGACCGCCGAGTTCACCCAGATGACCGGCGTGCTCACCGTCGAGGTCCAGGACCCGGGCGGCGGCCCGAACCCGCGGGACCGGCTAGGCAAAACGCTCGCGGGCCGCGGCTTGCACGTCAGGTCGGACGGAAGTGTGCTGCGGATCGAGATCGAGGACGAGTCGACCTACGACACCGTGCGCGACCAAGTCGCCGAGCTCGGTCTCGGGCTGGTCCGGCTGGAGCAGACCCGGCATCGGATCGAGGACATCTTCATCGCCGACGCGAGTGTTCAGGGGGTACCCGATGGCGATCCAGCCTGAGCCAGAGGCGCGCCGCAGCGTCATCCACGACATCGGCTACCGCAAGTACGACGGGATCCGGCTCGGCGAGGGCTACACCTGGCGGACCCTGTACGAGCTCGGCGTCAAGCACTGCTACGGCATCGGCCGCGCGTCTCGGTTCAAGGTGCTGCCGATGATGCTGCTGGCGATCATGATGATCCCGGCGCTGGTCATCGTCGGCGTCCAGGTCATCGTGAGCGATGTCGCCGCGCAGGTGCTGCCGTACTCCCGCTACGCGGTCATCATGCAGCTGATCATCAGTATCTTCGTGGCGGTGCAGGCGCCGGCGCTGATCTCCCGCGACCTGCGCTACCGACTGCTGACCCTCTACCTGGCCAGGCCGCTGCGGCTCGACACGTACGTGTACGCCCGGCTGGCGGCGCTCGCGACCGGGCTGTTCATCCTGACCGGCCTGCCGCTGCTCGTGCTGTACGTCGGGACCCTGCTGTCCGGCTCGTCACCCGCCTCGGAGACCACCGACCTGCTCGGCGCCCTCGGTGGAGTGGCCATCCTCTCGATCGTGCTCGCGTCCATCGCCGCCGTCGTCTCGGCAACGACGACCCGGCGAGGGTTCGCGATCGCCGCGATCATCACCGCGCTCATCGTGAGCTACACCGTCGTCGCCACGATCCAGGGCATCGCCGACGAGCGCGGCAACTCCGAGGTGGCCGGCTACGCGGGAATGTTCTCGCCGTTCACGCTGGTCGACGGCATCCAGGTCTCGCTGTTCAACACCGAGGCGTCCACCCCGGCGGGTCCGCCCGGCACGGTCGGCGGTCTGATCTTCATCGCGTTCGCGGTCCTGATCGTCCTGGCCAGCGTCGCGGTCTTGCTGTGGCGCTATCGGAAGGTGGCCGGCCGATGAGTGAGATCGTCCTCGACCAGGTGTCGCGGTGGTACAGCAACGTCGTCGCCGTCAACGACGTCTCCATGACGATTGGGCCGGGCGTCACGGGTCTGCTGGGTCCCAACGGCGCCGGCAAGTCGACCCTGATCGCGATGATGTCCGGCTTCCTCGCCCCGTCGTCCGGCACCGTCACCCTCGACGGCACACCGACCTGGCGCCACGAGCAGCTCTACCGCCAGATCGGCCTGGTCCCAGAGCGCGAGGCGGCGTACGACAACCTGACCGGCGGGCAGTTCGTCGTCGCCAACGCCGAGCTGCAGGGGGTCGCCGACCCGATCGCCGCGGCCATGACGGCGATCGCGACCGTGGAGATGCAACCTGCGCAGGACCGCAAGATCTCGACCTACTCCAAGGGCATGAAGCAGCGGATCAAGATGGCCAGCGCGCTGGTCCACGACCCGTCGGT
>DATFRX010000313.1:0-3017 GCA_035262905.1 Nocardioidaceae bacterium | reverse complement strand
GGCGACGAGTGCCTCGGCGACAGCGAGCGACCAACCCGCGAAGCGAGGGGCCTGCCGAGCCAGGTCCGCCGCAGTGGCGACGGCTCCGTCGGCGGCCACTCGGTGTCGGTCGGAGTCCGCCACCGCGGCGTAGGTCACGAGGGCGTCCGCCAGGGCCGAGACCCCCGACGGCGACGCGTTGTCCGAGAGGTCTCGGGGCCGGAGCACCAATTCCTCGGCGTCGGCAGCCGTGTCGAAGAAGCCGCCGGCGCCGTCGGTGAAGACCTCGAGCGCCCGATCCAGCAGGGCGCCGGCCCGCTCCAGCCAGACTGCGTCGCCGGTCGCACCGAGCAGGCTCAGGAAGGCGGCGGCGACACAGCCGTAGTCGTCGAGGACACCGGCGTTGGTGCCGCGTCGGCCGGCCCGCGAGGTTCGCCAGAGCCGCGCGGTGGGCCGGCCGTCACCGTCGCCCGCACCGCCGTCGCTCCCACCGACACCACCCCCAGCGACCCCGCCCTCCAGATGCACCTCGACCAGCAACTCCCCCGCCCGCAGCGCAGCTGCCGTCAGGTCTGGGCGCTCCAACCCGATCCCCGCCTCGGCCAGTGCCGTGATGGCCAGCCCGTTCCACGCCGCGACGACCTTGTCGTCTCGCGCCGGACGGGCTCGGTCCACCCTGGCCGCGAACAGTTTTGCCCGCACGCCAAACCAGCGCTCCACGTCGTCCGGATCGGCCCGCAACTGGAGCGTCGAAGCACCGTGCTCAAATGTGCCCGCTTCCGTCACCGACAACAGACCGACCGCCCACTCGGCATCGTCGTCGCCGAGCACCTCCCGCAGCTGGCCCGGCGTCCAGACGTAGAACGCACCCTCGACCGTCTGGCCGGAGTCGTCTCGCGAGTCAGCGTCCAGCGCCGAGGCGAAGCCGCCCTCGTCGGTCAGAAGCTCGCGAAGCAGGAACTCCGCGGTCTCCTCAGCGATCCGGCGGCCCAACGGCGACCCGGTCGATCGCCACCAGTGCAGATAGACCCGCAGCAGCAGGGCGTTGTCGTACAGCATCTTCTCGAAGTGCGGCACCAGCCAGTCGCGGTCGACGGAGTAGCGCGCGAAGCCGCCGCCGAGCTGGTCGTACATGCCGCCACGGGCCATCGCCTCGCAGGTCTGCTCGATCATCGCCAGCGTCAGATCGGATCCGGTCCGGGCATGCTGCCGCAGCAGAAACTCCAGCGCCATCGAGGGCGGGAACTTCGGGGCGCCGCCGAATCCCCCGGTCTCCGGGTCGAACTGGCTGCGCAGCAGGGCGACCGCCGCGTCCAGCTCGGCGATCCCGAGCGCACCGCCGGACGACTGCGGCGCCACGTCCCGCAATCGCTGTACGACCTCGGACCCGACCCGGTCGATCTGGTCCCGGCGGGTACGCCAGGCGTCGACCAGGGCCTCGAGCACCTGCCGGAACGACGGCATGCCGTGGCGAGGACGGTCCGGGAAGTACGTACCGCAGAAGAACGGCTCGCCCGCGGGCGTCAGGACGCAGGTCATCGGCCAGCCGCCCTGACCGGTCATCGCCTGCGTGGCGGTCATGTAGACCGCGTCGATGTCCGGCCGCTCCTCGCGGTCGACCTTGATCGCCACCAGGTGCTCGTTGAGATAGGCAGCCGTCTCGGGATCCTCGAACGACTCGTGTGCCATCACGTGGCACCAATGGCAGGCCGCGTAGCCGACCGACAGGAGCACCGGCACGTCGCGCCGCCGGGCCTCCTCGAAGGCCTCGTCGCTCCACGGCCACCAGTCGACCGGATTGTCGGCGTGTTGCAGTAGGTACGGGCTCGTGGCGTCGGCCAACCGGTTCATTCACTCACCGTAGGCCGGTGGCGCACTTCCACGTCGAGGGGTTCGGGCCTGCCGTGAATGCCCGAACCCCCCGACCGTGTCCCCTTGGGGACCGGCCGTCCACGCGACGCGGGAGGTGCCTCGCGGACGGCCGGCGCCTAGTGGATCACGTGCGGAAGTGCCAGACCTGGCCGTTCCAGTCCGGGTTGCCGAAGCAGCCCGTGCTCGGGCACACCGAGAACGCCGAGACCCAGACGTGGTTGCCGCGGGCGGCGATGCCAGCGGGGGCCGGCACCTTGTAGTAGGTGCGATGTCCGTTCGGAGCGACCTTGACGACCCGGCCCGGCAGGCAGTTCGGGACGTTGTTGAGGTCGCACGGTCCGCCGAACAGCTCGCTGACGTAGAGCGTGCCGTTCTTGGTGCGGGCGACGCCGGTCACCGTCGTGAAGCCCTTCCACGAACGCAGTCGCTCGCCGTTGCGGCTGAACTTCCAGACCTTGGCCTTGTGCTTACGCTCGGAGTGCAGCTCACCGACGTAGACCTTGCCGTCAGCGCCCTTCGCGACCACGGTCGGAACCGCGTCGATCTTCGGGCCGTACTCCGGCATGACGGCCCACACGCGGTACTTGCCGTGCTTCCAGCGGCCGATGTAGTCGCCGGCCGCATCGGCGACCAGGACCTGGCTCTTGAGTGCCAGCACCGAGTACGGGTTCGACTCCGGCCCCTCGCCGTCCGGGTCGTGGCGGCGCTCGAAGCGTCCGACGTTGAAGACCTTGTGGACGTGGCCGCCCGGTGCCTTGGCCAGCAGCCAGCCGTCCTGCCGCTGCCCTGGCGGGGCCATCCGCGGGACGGC
This sequence comes from Nocardioidaceae bacterium, assembly GCA_035262905.1. Taxonomy (GTDB): domain Bacteria; phylum Actinomycetota; class Actinomycetes; order Propionibacteriales; family Nocardioidaceae; genus DATFRX01. The sequence continues at coordinate 355 of DATFRX010000313.1, read as the reverse complement.
GAGACCGTAGTAGGCGCCGCCGGGCCGCTTGCTGGCGCCGTTGATGCCGACGGCGAAGCTGCCGTCCTGGTCGGCGAAGGACGGGTAGCCCTTCATCACGTACCGGATGTGGCCGTGCTTCTTGATGACGCCGAGCTTGGCGGTGTTGCCGCCACGGCCGGCCAGTCCGAGGACCAGCGCGCCACCCTTGGTGCGCGAAAGCTGTCGTGGGTTGTCCAGTCCGGCCTTGACGACCTGTGGATGGACCGGCCTCATCCGAGGCTCGTCAGCACTGGTGGCTGCACTGTTTCCCTGGGCCGCACCGCCCAGCGTGCTGGCCGTCACCAGCAAAGCCGTCGCGGTCGCGAGCATTGCG
>DATFRX010000312.1:0-11303 GCA_035262905.1 Nocardioidaceae bacterium | reverse complement strand
TCGACGGCCCTTGCCCTGACGTCCGCGGGCCTCGTCGCCTTGACGCTCGCCGGATGCGGTGGCGACGACGCCGGCACCGGCAAGTCGGCGGGCACGGCCACCGCCGGCTCGACCGCCACGGCGGGCGCCGGCGCGTACGTCGGGACGGTGGCCGGCTCCGACGCGTACGTCGCGATCGTGGTCGGGCGCGGCGGCGGCGCCCTCGCGCACGTGACGGACGGCGCCTACAGCGTCGACTGGCTGGAAGGCGCCCGCGCCGGCGATTCCGCCCGGCTCACGAACGAGGGGGGCGCGACCATCGACGCGCGGTTCGAGCGGAGCACCGTGACGGGATCCTTCCGGCGGCCCGGGGAATCCGCGCTCGAGTTCACCGCGCAGCGCGGCGATGCCCCCGCCGGGCTGTATCGCGCCGTCGAGGACTTCTCCGACGGGAGGTACGTCGGCGGATGGATCGTGCTTCCCGACTCGACGGAGCGCGGCACGGTCAGGCGGTACGAGACGCCGCTGGCACCCGGCGAGGTCGACGCGACCACGTTCGAGCCCGGGAACGCGACGTTCGCCGTGCCCGGCGGCCTGCTGCGCCCCGAGCTCGTCCGGCCGTCGGCCGACCTGTCGCTGCCTAACTGACGCGGGCGGGCTCACCCTTCGAGAACACCAGCCCGTCGGGCGAGGCGTCGACGACGATCGTGTCGCCGTCACGGAAGTCGCCTTGGAGCAGCTTCAGCGCGATCGGGTCCGCGACCTCACGCTGCAGCACCCGCTTCAGCGGGCGGGCCCCGAAATCGGGGTCGTAGCCGACCGTCGCGATGTGCTCCCGTGCCGCGGGCGTCAACTCGAGTGTCAGCCCGCGGTCGGCGAGCCGCGTCGCGAGTTGTGCGACCTGGATGTCGACGATCTGCGCGATGTGCTCCCGCGAGAGCCGGTGGAACACGACGATCTCGTCGATCCTGTTCAGGAACTCCGGCTTGAAGTGCGCGCGCACCGCCGCCAGCACCTGCTCCTCGCTCGCGCCGGCACCCAGGTTCGACGTCATGATCACAACGGTGTTCGTGAAGTCGACCGTGCGGCCCTGACCGTCGGTGAGGCGACCGTCGTCCATGAGTTGGAGCAGCACGTTGAACACGTCGGCGTGCGCCTTCTCGATCTCGTCGAGCAGGATCACCGCGTACGGACGGCGCCGCACCGCTTCGGTGAGCTGCCCGCCTTCCTCGTAGCCGACGTAGCCGGGCGGCGCGCCGACGAGACGCGACACCGAGTGCTTCTCCATGTACTCCGACATGTCGATGCGAACCATCGCCCGCTCGTCGTCGAACATGAACTCGGCGAGCGCGCGTGCGAGCTCCGTCTTGCCGACACCGGTCGGGCCGAGGAACAGGAACGAGCCGATCGGGCGATGCGGATCGGAGAGACCGGCACGCGAGCGCCGAATCGCGTTCGCGACCGCGCGGACCGGTTCGTCCTGGCCGATGACGCGCTCGTGCAGGTGGTCTTCGAGCCGGACGAGCTTTGCCATCTCTCCTTCCATGAGGCGCGAGACGGGGATGCCGGTCCACTTGGCGACGATCTCGGCGACGTCTTCCTCGTCGACCTCCTCCTTCAACATCGCGCCTTCGCGCTGCATGTCGTTGAGGCGCACGCTCAGCTCCGTGACCTCGCGTTCGAGCACCGGGATGTGGCCGTAGCGCAGCTGCGCGGCACGTTCGAGGTCACCGTCGCGTTCGGCGCGTTCGGCGTCGAGCTTGGCGAGCTCGAGTCGCTCCTTGCCCTCCTGGATCGCGGTGATCGCGTCCTTCTCGGCCTGCCAGTGCGCGACCATGCCGTCGCGCTCCTCCTGGAGCGAGCGCAGCTCGGCCTCGAGCGCGTCGAGTCGCTGCTTCGACGCGTCATCGGTCTCCTTCTGGAGCGCGGCGCGTTCGATCTCGAGCTGACGGATGCGGCGCTCGACGACGTCGATCTCGAACGGCATCGAGTCGATCTCGATCCGAAGGCGCGATGCGGCCTCGTCGACGAGGTCGATCGCCTTGTCGGGAAGTTGCCGCGCCGTGATGTAGCGATCGGAGAGGACCGCCGCGGCGACGAGCGCGGCGTCCTGGATGCGCACGCCGTGGTGCACCTCGTAACGCTCCTTCAGCCCGCGCAGGATCGCGATCGTGTCCTCGACCGACGGCTCACCCACGTACACCTGCTGGAACCGACGCTCCAGCGCGGCGTCCTTCTCGATGTGCTCGCGATACTCGTCGAGCGTCGTAGCGCCGATCATGCGCAGCTCGCCACGGGCCAGCATCGGCTTGAGCATGTTGCCCGCATCCATCGAGCTGTCGCCGGTCGCACCAGCGCCGACGACCGTGTGGAGCTCGTCGATGAACGTGATGATCTGGCCGTCGGAGTCCTTGATCTCGGAGAGCACGGCCTTGAGCCGCTCCTCGAACTCACCGCGGTACTTCGCGCCGGCGACCATCGCGCCCAGGTCGAGGCTGATCAGGCTCCGGCCCCGCAGCGACTCGGGCACGTCGCCGGCCACGATGCGCTGGGCCAGGCCCTCGACGACAGCGGTCTTGCCAACGCCGGGCTCGCCGATCAGCACGGGGTTGTTCTTGGTCCGCCGGCTGAGCACCTGGACGACCCGCCGGATCTCGGAGTCACGTCCGATGACCGGGTCGAGCTTGCCATCCTTGGCCTGGGCGGTCAGGTCGATGCCGTACTTCTCGAGCGCTTGGTACGTGCCCTCTGGGTCCGGGCTCGTGACCCGGGCGGAGCCGCGTACGGTCTCGAACGCCGCGCGCAGGCCGTCCGCGTTGGCACCGGCGCTCTCGAGCACACTCTTGGCCGGACTGTCGACGGTGGCGAGTCCGACCGTGAGGTGCTCGGTCGAGACATACTCGTCGCCAAGCTCCTCGGCGAGGTCGGCCGCCCGCTGGAGCACCTCGTAGACCGGCCGCGCGAGTGACGGCGCGGCCACACTCGATCCGCTCGCCGTCGGCAGCTTGCCAATCGCGTCCTCGGTCGCCTCCGCGACCCGCTGCGGCTCCGAGCCGACCGCGCGAAGCAATGCCGCCGCCGTCGACTCGGGCTGCAGGAGCAGGGCCGCCAGCAGGTGCAACGTCTCGACCTGCGGGTTGCCGTCAGCAGCCGCCCGCCGAACAGCGGTCGACAAGGCCTCCTGGCTGCGCGTGGTGAGGTTCGAAGGGTCCATCGAGCGTGGGTCTCCTGAGTGTGTGTACGACAGAGTCTGCCTTGTTCAACGCTACCGAAGTTGAGTGCATTCCACTCAAGTCTGGGGCTTTGCCGGTGTACTCGGGTGCATTCGGGTCGAGAGTTGGCGTGAGATTCAGGTTCTCGGCGCCCCGAATTCTGAATCTCACGCCAACTTTCGGCTCCAGTCGGGTGGGCGGCACCATTCGGCTCGGTGCCGGGGCAGTCAGTTCCGGTCGTACCGCTGCAGTCTTCGTGCGAGGCGGCGGCGTCCGGCCACGCTGAGCGTCGAGCGCGCGACCTCGGTCCGCCAGCGTTTGAGCCGCTGTGGCCGGTACGGCAGGCCGAGCGCGTCCTCGGCATCCCGCACGATCTGCTCCGGACCTCGCACAATGTCTCGCGCGACGTAGCCGTAGCGTTCCCAGCGGATCCGACCGAGCGCTTTGTCCCGTCCCAGATCCCGTGTACGGACCTGCTGCTCGTCGTGGATAGCGCCGTCGTACTCATGCAGTCGTCTCGTGCCGACGACCCACAGATCGCCTCGCGCGATCACATCGCCCCAGTCGTCACGGAGCTTGTACTGCGGCTCGACGTCGATGCCGGACCAGACGTGGAGCAATCGCAACGGCGTCTCCCACCACGACTCGGCTCGCCCCTCGGCATCGGTCATGGCGCGACGCAACGCCGGTGCACCCCACTGATGCGGGCGGAGGAAGGTCGCGATCTGCTCGATCGAGGTTTCGCGCATGTGCAGAGCCGAGTCCATGACGGCGATCAGGTCGAGCAAGGACAGATCGCCGGCCAACTGCGCCAGGATCGCCGGAGCTGAGGCGATCCGGAGACCGTCGTGTACCTCGGGATCGGCCGCCGCCTCGTCGGTGCGAGCGACGTACACACCGCGGCGATGCAAGTGGGTGCCGCATCCGGGAAGGCTCGCGAACAGTGGCAGCTGACCAGGCAGCGACGGCAGGCTCCACCCGCGCAGCATGGCCGCGGTGTAGTGCGACCACACTGCCGCCGGCGGGAGTACGCGCTGGATCGCCCGGCATCGGGTTATCAGGTCGTACGCGCCGCGAGGAAGGTGGACCCCGTATGAGACCTGCTCGTACTTGGGTCCGTCCAGAACGCCGCGGGTGATTCCTCGCTGTACCGCCTCATGGCGCAAGATGCCGTCGTCCACGCCCCATGCCTAGGCGCCGCGCGGACCCGTGACGCGTCATCCACAGGGCCAATCTCGAGTGGCGCGCTCGCCGGACGGAAAGTTGGCGTGCGATGCAGGTTCTCGGCGGCGGAGATCCTGAATCTGGCGCCAACTTTCGGTACGGGCACGGGCAAGCGACGGGGGATACGGCGGGAGGCGGCGGGTCAGTGGAGGCGGAGGACCTGGACCTGGCAGGCGGAGTCGGAGGCACCGTCGGCCGGCAGTCGCTTAATGTCGAACTGCTCGGGCGTATCCGGAGCCAGGGCGGTCAGGGTGCGGCGCTTGCCTTCGAGCGAGTCGCCCGGGCCGTCGGCGACGACGACCGTGACGCGATAGTCGGCGGCCTGGCCGGAGGAGTTCGTGATGACGCCTGAGGCGTTCCAGCGGCCGTCCGCATCAGGTTGGCAAACGAACTCCGACAGGTCCGACGCCGCATCCTCCCGGGCCGACGCAGCGCCCGACCCCGACCCTGAATCGGACCCGGCACCCGCCGACGCCGACGCGGACTGCGACGGCCCGTCCGACCCGCCGCTCGGATCCGCCGACCCGCCACCACCCCCACCGCCGCAAGCGACAGCCCCCACCGCGATGAGGAGCACGATCAGCACCCGAGCCATGGAGCTATGTCACCATGCGCCGTGCGCGATCAGGGGGAGCGACGCCGCCAGACTGCGATCTGATGTGTCGACGACGCGCGCACCGGGAGGTTCGGCGTCGTGGCCAGGGCGGTGTTCGCCGCGGCCAACTGGGCTCGCAGCGACGCCACCTCCTCGCGCAACGCGGCCAGCTCGGTCTCGAGCTCGAGGACGCGACGTACGCCCTCGAGACCCAGCCCCTCAGCGGTCAGCCGCGCGACATGGCGGAGCAGCTCGATGTCGCGCATCGTGTAGCGCCGGCCACCGCCACCGGCCCGGTCGGGAATGACCAGGCCGAGGCGGTCGTAGGTCCGAAGCGTCTGCGGGTGCAGCCCGGTGAGCTCGGCCGCCACGCTGATGACGTAGACCGGAGTGTCCGGGCCCGGTGGCCCGATGCTCGCCTTCTTGGCCATCACAGCCTCACACTCCCGCCCCGAACAGCCCGGATCGCGGATCCTGGTCGCCGCGCGCCGAGCGGTACGCCTCGAGGGCGGCCTTGGCCTCGGCGCTGAGCTCAGCGGGTACGGAGACCTCGACGGTCACGAGCAGGTCGCCATGCGTGCCGTCCTTGCGCGAGACACCGCGACCGCGGACGCGGAACACCCGGCCGTTCGGCGTACCCGCCGGGATCTTCAACGTCACAGGCGAACCGCCCAGGGTCGGGACCTTGATCTGCGCGCCGAGTGCGGCCTCGTCGATCGTCACCGGCGCGGTCACCGTCAGGTTGTCGGCCTTGCGACCGAACACCGGGTGGCTCGCGACATGGACCACGACGTAGAGATCGCCGTTGGGCCCACCGCCCTCGCCGGTGGCGCCCTTGCCGCGCAGCCGGATCCGCTGTGCGTCGCGTACGCCGGCCGGGATCCGCACCTGCATCGTCCGTGACGAGGACGCCCGGCCGGAGCCGTGGCAGGTCGGGCACGGGTCGTCGACGACCAGCCCTCGGCCGTGGCAGACCCGGCACGGCTCGGTCATCGCGAAGACACCGCCGGTGGTCGCAGTCTGCATGCCGCTGCCGTCGCAGTTCTCGCAGACCCGCGGCATGGTGCCAGCCCGCGCGCCGGTGCCGTGGCAGGACGGACACGCCTCGTCGCTGGTCATGCGCAGCGGCACCGTGACGCCTTCGACCGCCTGCTCGAAGCTGATCCGGGCCTCGGTCTCGACGTCGGCGCCGCGACGGGCCCGCGTGCGAGTACGGGTGCCGCCACCGCTGAAGATGCCGCCGAGCAGGTCGGAGATGTCGAAGCCGCCACCGCCCTGACCGCCGGGGAAGCGGAAGCCGCCCTGGCCCTCGGGACCGCCGAACCCGCTGCCGAACAGGGTCCGCTGCTCGTCGTACTCCTTGCGCCGCTCGGGATCGCTCAGCACGGAGTAGGCCTCGGAGACGGCCTTGAACCGCTCCTCGGCCGCCTCGTCACCCGGATGCGAGTCGGGGTGGTTGTCGCGAGCGAGCTTGCGGTACGCCTTCTTGATATCGGAGCTGGAGGCGTCCTTACTCACGCCGAGGACCTTGTAGAAGTCCTTCGTGACCCAATCACTGCTGCTCACAGGTCCGCCTCGCTACGCTCGTCGGTCCCGCTCGCATTGCTGCTGCTGTGTTGAACTGTTCGCTCGCAAGCTCGCTCACGACACCTCCTTGTTACTGCTCGTCATCCTCCGCCTTGTCGGGCGAGTCCGGCGTCACCGGCGCGTCGATCGGGCTCGGCTCGACGACCGCGACCCGGGCCGGCCGGATCACTCGCTCGCCGACCCGGTAGCCGACCTGCAGAATCGTCTGCGCGGTCACCGTGTCGACGTCGTCGGCGTAGTCGTGCATCAACGCCTCGTGGATTCGCGGATCGAACTCCTCGCCGGGCTTGCCGAACCGCTGCAGTCCGAACGACTCGACGACCCGCTCCAGCGACTCGGCGACCGCCTTGAATCCGCCCTCGAGCTCACCGTGGTCTCGGGCCCGGTCGATGTCGTCGAGCACTGGAAGCAGGTCGGCGAGTACGCGGGCGGTCGCCGCCTCGCCGACGCGCTCCCGGTCACGATCGACCCGGCGCTTGTAGTTGACGTACTCGGCCTGCAACCGCTGCAGGTCGGCCGTCCGCTCGCCGAGCTGGGCCTTCAGACCCGCGAGCTCGTCGGCACCGTCAGGAGTCGGCTCGGTGGCACCGTCGGGCGTCCCGCCCGGAGCAGCCTCGGTCTCGGGCTGCTCCGGCTGCGGGACGTCACCAGCGCGATTGGGATCCGAACTCACGCCTCCTCCTCGCTAGCGCTCGTCGCCAGCGTGAAGGATCGCTGCGTTGAATGGTTCGCTCGCAAGCTCGCTCACTTCTCCTTGCCCTCGTCGCTATCGGTGTCGTCACCCTCGTCGACGATCTCGGCGTCGACGACCTCGTCCTCCGAGCCACTCGACTCGGTCGACTCGGAACCAGAGGCGGCTCCGGCCTCGGCGGCCGACGACTCGTACATGGCGGTGCCCATCTTCTGGCTGGACTGACCGAGCTTGGTCATCGCGGCCGTGATGGCCTCGGTGTCGTCGCCCTCGCCCTCGAGTGTCTTCTTGAGCGCGTCGACGTCGGCCCGGACCTCGGTCTTGATGTCGTCGCCGATCTTGTCCTCGTTCTCGGCCAGGAACTTCTCGGTCGAGTAGACGAGCGAGTCGGCCTGGTTGCGCACCTCGACGGCCTCGCGACGCTTGCGGTCCTCGTCGGCGTACTGCTCGGCCTCCTTGACCATCCGGTCGATCTCGTCCTTGCCCAGGGCCGAGCCGCCGGTGATCGTCATCGACTGCTCCTTGCCGGTGCCGTGGTCCTTGGCGGACACGTGCACGATGCCGTTCGCGTCGATGTCGAAGGTGACCTCGATCTTGGGCACGCCACGCGGCGCCGGCGGGATGCCGGTCAGCTCGAACGTGCCGAGCAGCTGGTTGCGGGCCGCGATCTCACGCTCGCCCTGGTAGACCTGGATCGCCACCGAGGGCTGGTTGTCGTCGGCCGTGGTGAAGATCTCCGAGCGCTTGGTCGGGATCGTCGTGTTGCGCTCGATGAGCCGCGTCATCACGCCGCCCTTGGTCTCGATGCCGAGCGACAGCGGCGTCACGTCGAGCAGCAGGACGTCCTTGACCTCGCCCTTGAGCACTCCGGCCTGCAGCGCGGCGCCGACGGCGACGACCTCGTCCGGGTTGACGCCCTTGTTGGGCTCCTTGCCGCCGGTCAGCTCCTCGACCAGGTCGCTCACCGCGGGCATCCGGGTCGAGCCGCCGACGAGAACGACGTGGTCGATCCCGCTGACGCTGATGCCGGCGTCCTTGATGACGTTCTGGAAGGGCTTCTTGGTCCTGTCGAGCAGGTCGGACGTGATCCGCTGGAACTCCGAACGCGACAGGGTCTCGTCGAGGAACAGCGGGTTCTTCTCCGCGTCGACGGTGATGTACGGCAGGTTGATCGACGTCTGCTGGCTCGAGGACAGCTCGATCTTGGCCTTCTCAGCCGCCTCGCGGACGCGCTGCATGGCCATCTTGTCCTTGGTCAGGTCGATGCCGTTGGCGTTCTTGAACTTGTCCGCCAGCCAGTCGACGATCCGCTGGTCCCAGTCGTCGCCACCGAGGTGGTTGTCGCCGCTGGTCGCCTTGACCTCGACAACGCCCTCGCCGACCTCCAGCAGTGACACGTCGAACGTGCCACCACCAAGGTCGAAGACCAGGATCGTCTGCTCGGTCTCGCCCTTGTCGAGCCCGTATGCCAGCGCGGCCGCGGTCGGCTCGTTGACGATTCGGGAGACCTTGAGGCCCGCGATCTCGCCGGCCTCCTTGGTGGCCTGGCGCTGCGCGTCCTCGAAGTACGCAGGGACTGTGATGACCGCGTCGGTGATCGTCTCACCGAGGTAGGCCTCCGCGTCCCGCTTGAGCTTCTGCAGTACGAACGCCGAGATCTGCTGGGGGGTGAACGTCTTGCCGTCGATCTCGGTCGACCAGTCGGTGCCCATGTGGCGCTTGACCGATCGGATCGTGCGGTCGACGTTGGTCACCGCCTGCCGCTTGGCGACCTCGCCGACGAGGACCTCCCCGTTCTTGGCGAACGCGACGACCGAGGGGGTCGTCCGCGAGCCTTCGGCGTTGGCGATGACGGTGGCCTCGCCACCTTCGAGTACGGCGACGACGGAGTTCGTCGTCCCCAGGTCGATGCCAACAGCGCGCGCCATGTTGCCTCCGTGTATGTCTTGTCTGTCTGTGTCTGTCTACGTCGGCCGCGCCGGTGGCGACCGCGTCGAGTTTCGTCTGTGAGTGTCCGGGTCAGTGTGCCTACTGCCTCCGGCCCGATCAACACCCTTGAGTGTAGTCGACTCAACTCTGGGACCGAAGGCGGTATTCCCGGTCGTCTGGGGTCAGAGGACTGTCGCGAGCAGGTACGGCAACGCGGCGAAGCCGACCGCCCCGGCGAGGACGGCGGAGTCGACTCGGAGCCAGGGGGCGGGCTCGGCCCAGCTGCGCCGGGATGCGGTCGCGAAGCCGCGGGCGTCCATCGCCACCGCCATCCGGCCCGAGCTCCGCAGGGTCGCGACCAGCAGGCCGAAGGTCATGGCGGCGACATGTCGCATGCGGGCGAGCGGATTGCGACCGGGTCCGAGACCGCGCACTCGGCGAGCCCGGTCGAGCTGCTCCCACACGGCACCGAGGTCCTCGAACCGTTGCAGGCTGGCCGTCACGGCCGAGACCGGTCGCGCCGGCAGCCGAAGCCGCTGGGCGAGCTGGTCGCCGAGTCGACTCGGATCGATGAACGGCGCGACAAGCACCCCGGGCAGCGACAGGACGAGCACCCGGAGCCCAGCCGTCGCGGCGATCGACTCGTGACGGCCCGCGAGCAGCCAGGTCGAGAAGGTCACCGAGGCGGCACCCAGCAAGGGCGCCAGCAGCCGCCAGCTGTTGCCGACCAGACCCGGGATGTACGCGACGGACAGCGCGATGATCACGCCGAGCATGGCGACTGCCACGTTGAGATCGCGTACTCCGAACGACGCCACGACGGCTAGCAGCCCCAGGGCCAGGAGTACGAGTGGATTCGCCCGGGTCACCGGTGTCGATCGGAGCACGGGCGTACTCATCGGGCCTCCGCTACGCGACCGCGCTCGAGGACGAGTTCGTCATCGGCAAGCGCCGCCAGCGCCCGGTCGTGGGTCGCGATCGCCACGCCGCTGCCTCGGTCCGCCAGACTCCGCACGATCCCGGCGATCGCTCCCCACGTGTGGCGGTCCTGACCGACCGTGGGCTCGTCGAGCAGTGCCAGTCGCGGCCCGTGGGCCAGTCCGGCAAGCAGCGCCAGCCGACGCTGCTCGCCACCGGACAGGTGATAGGGATTCGCCTCGCCGAGTGAGGTCAGCCCGAAGGCGTCGAGCAGGGCGTCGGTGTCGATGGTGCGACCGAGCCGATCGGCCGCGAGACGTACCTCGTCGCGGACCCGATGGGTGACGAAGCCGTGCTCCGGATCCTGCGGGACCCAGCCGACCCGGCTGACCAGATCCGGCGAGCGCCACCGGTTCGGGGCCGAATCGAGATCGTCCGCGAGTGCTGTCGAGGCGCGGACTCGCCCTCGGGTCGGAGCGACGAAGCCACCGAGCGCCGCGAGCAGGGTCGACTTGCCGGCGCCACTGCGCCCGGTCAGGCAGCTGATCCGGCCGGCCTGGACCACGGTGTCGACGTCGGTGACCGCCTCGGTCTCGCGCCAGCCGGTCAGGCTGCGTCGCCGCAGGCGGACCGACAGCGCCTCGGCCTCGATCAGCGGCTCGGCGTCGGTGGGGAGGTCCCGGGCCCGAATGTTGGCGTGAGATGCAGCTTCTGGGTCGCCGTCGACCTGAATCTCACGCCAACATTCGCCACCCGCCATCGGCACCTCGACCGGCTCCGGAGCCGGCAGGCCCGGCAGCCAGAGCCCGGCCGCCTCCAGCACCGACCCCTGCTGCCGCAACGCCGCAGCGGGCGTGTCGTCGCACACCAGCCCGCCGGTCGAGTCGAGGACGACGATTCGGTCGACCAGGTCCAGCCACGGACCGATCCGGTGTCCCGCCACGATCAGGGTCGCGCCGGTCGCCTCAACCGCCCGCAGCACCGCATCGCGCAGATCATCGGCGGCCTCGTCGTCGAGCATCGACGTGGGCTCGTCCAGCAGCAGCAGTCCGGGTCGCAGGGCGAGTGCCCCAGCCAGCGCCAGCCGCTGTGTCTCGCCGCCGGACAGCGTGCGCGTCGGCGTCCGCAGGTCGTACGGGAACTCGACGAGCTCGAGCGCCTCGCGTAC
>DATFRX010000311.1:0-11006 GCA_035262905.1 Nocardioidaceae bacterium | reverse complement strand
GTCGACGCCGGCCAACAAGGCGTCCAGCCCAGTGGCATCGCGCAGGTCCAGCCGCCGGACTCCCGCTGGCGGCTCGGCGTCGATCGGATGCGCCTGCGGGATCAGCCCGTCGACACCCACGACCTCGTGCCCGGCCTCGCTGAGCGCCGTCGCGACCTGCCCGCCGACGAAGCCGGCCGCGCCGGTGAGCAGCACCCTCACGGCAGTGTCACCGGTAATGCCATGCCGTCATGCACATCGGAGCAGTCGCAGTCGCGATCGGCCGGCAACGCCGCGACCGCGCCCCGCAACAGCTTGCGCAGCCGTTCGGTGTGCTCGGCGAAGACCTCCAGCACCTGCGCCTGGCTGACCGCCTCGTCAGCGGCAACACCGGCGTCGAGGTCGGTGATCAGCGCGATCGGCGCGTAGCAGAGCGCGAGCTCGCGGGCCAGCACCGCCTCGGGATGACCGGTCATGTTGACCAGCGACCAGCCCTGCGCGGCGTACCACTGCGACTCCGCCCGGGTCGAGAACCGCGGCCCCTGGATGACCACCATCGTGCCGCCATCGACCGGCGATGCGCCGTGCGTACGCAGGTTGCCGACGATCTCGCGGCTCAGTCGCGGGCAGTACGGGTCGGCGAAGGCCACGTGGCAAGGGCCTTCGTCGAAGTACGTCTGGACCCGCCCATTCGTCCGGTCGACCAGCTGGTCCGGGACGACCAGCGTGCCGGGACCGAGCTCCGGTCGCAGGCCGCCGACCGCACACGGAGCGAGGATCTGACGGACACCGAGCGCCCGCAGCGCCCAGAGGTTGGCCCGGTAGGGCACCGCATGGGCCGGGTACTCGTGACGCTTGCCGTGGCGCGGCAGGAAGGCCACCCGGCGCGGCCCGCTCGCAGTGTCGACCGTGCCGACCGCGATCGGCGCCGCCGGACGACCGTAGGGAGTGTCGACGTCGTGCTCGACAACATCGTCGAGGAACGAGTAGAAGCCGGAGCCGCCGATCACGGCGAACTCCGCTGGGTCGATTGCGGGACTCACGCGCCGAGTCTGTCAGGGCGGCCGGCGGCATGGGCTCAGCCGCCGATGGCGTCACCGGACCGTCACCGGTCCGACTAGGCTCGGCCCGCGTGACCCTGCTGATCATGGACAACGACGGCGTGCTCGTCGACAGCGAGCTGATCGCCAACCGGATCCTGGCGGCCCTGCTGACCGAGTACGGCGATCCGATCACCTACCAGGAGGCCATCGCCTCCTACATGGGCACCAGCCTGGCCCACGTACGCGAGGTCGTCGAGGCGAAGCTCGAGCGGCCGCTGCCGGCCGATTTCGAGCAGCGTTACCACGACGAGCTGTTCACGCGGCTGCGGAGCGACCTGACCAGCGTCCCGGGCGTCGAGGCCGCCCTGGACGCCATCGACCTGCCGACCTGTGTGGCATCCAGCGGCACCCACGAGCGGATCGAGCTCACGCTCAAGACGGTCGGGATGTACGACCGGTTCGCCGGCCGGATCTTCAGCTCGCAGGATGTCGAGCGCGGCAAGCCGTTCCCCGACCTGTTCCTCCACGCCGCCGATCGGATGGGCGTCGAACCGTCGGAGGCCGTCGTCGTCGAGGACAGCCCGTACGGCGTCCAGGCCGCCAAGGCAGCAGGCATGACCGTCCTGGGCTACGCCGGCCTCACTCCGGCCACCCGGCTCGCCAGTGCCGACCGGGTCATCACGACGATGGCCGACCTGCCGACGGCGATCAGCGGCTGATGAAGGTCAGTGCAACTGCCGGTCGAACAGGCCGAGCAGCGCCTGCCAGTGCCGCTCGGTCGCGGCCGCGTCGAAGACCGGGGTGTCGGACATGGTGAATCCGTGCCGCGCCTCGTCGTACTGCTCCGCGGCGTAGGTCAGCCCGGCTTCACGCATCGCTGCCGCAAACTGTTCCTGCTGCTCCGGCGGCATCCCGGCGTCGTGGTCGGCGTGTGCGACGTAGACCTCGCCCCGGATCCGTGGCAACAGCCGATGCGGGCTGGTGTCGTCGTCGGTCACCATCCGGCTGGCGTGGAACGACGCGACCGCAGCGGCCCGCTCGCCCGCGACCGCAGCAGCCCCGAGCGCGAGCCGCCCACCCATGCAGTAGCCGACCACGCCGTACGGCTGCTCGACCTCGGGCCGGTTCGCCAGGAAGTCGAGGTAGGCGGCAGCGTCCCGCTCCGCGAGCTCGGGTGTGAGCTGCTGGATGAGCGGCATCAGCTTGCCGAAGGTCGCGGACTGGCCCTCCTGGGTGCTGATGTCGCCGAGCTCGACGACCGGAGCGGGGCCAGCCCGGTAGAAGACGTTGGGCACCAGCACGGCATATCCCTCGGCGGCGAGCCGGGCGGCCATCTCCTCCAGCCGCGGCCGCAGCCCGAACGCGTCCATGTAGAGCACGACACCCGGCCACGGACCGTCGACCGTCGGATGGACGTAGATGGCGTCGGCCGCTCCGTCTTGGGTCTGGATCAAATGCTTCTCGAGCAGGGTTTCCATCGCCCCAGTGTGCCGAGCGAGTACGGCTAGGCGCCGACCGGCTCGGTCACCATCCGGCGTACCACAACGGCGACGACCACGACCGCCAAAGCGACGAACCCGGCGGCGACGTTGAGGATGTTGAATCCCCACGTGGCGACCACCCAGCCGCCGGCGGCGCCACCGATCCCGGCGCAGACCCCCATCACGAGGTCCGAGGTGCCCTGCACGGTGGGCCGATCCGGAAGCGGGACCGCCTCGGTGAGCATCGTCGAGCCGGCGACCAGGGTGCACGACCAGCCCAGTCCCAGCAGGAACAGCCCGGCCACGAGACTGCCCGACGCGCCCTCCGGCGACCGGCCGGCCAGCGTGACGGCCGCCAGCAGGATGGCAGCGCCGGTCAGCAGTACGACCCGCTGTCCGGCCCGGTCGGTGTACCACCCGACCAGCGGTGCGAAGGCGAACATGCCGAGCACGTGGATGCTGATGACGAATCCGACCAGCTCGAGGTCGGCGCCGCCGTGGTCCATGTGCAGCGGCGTCATGACCATGACCGACACCATGGTGACGTGACCGGCCGCGACGGCGACCATGCCGGCGATCGCCCGTGGATGCTCGCGCAGCACGGTCAGCACATGCGGTCGCGGCGCCCCCGGATCGCCGTCCGCGTCGCCGTCGGCCAGCTCGCGCGAGAGCAGCAACGGGTCGGGACGCAGCCGCCACTGCAGGAACCCGGCCGCGAGCCCTGTGCCGAGCCCAGCGAGTACGAGTGCCCCAGCGAGCTCGGGCAGCCCGACCGCAGCCGCGCCGTTGCCGGCCAACCCGACCAGGTTCGGTCCGAGCACCGCGCCGATCGTCGTCGCCCACACCACGATGGACAGGGCGCGAGCCCGTCCGGTCGCGGGTGCCAGGTCGGTCGCGGCGAACCGGGCCTGGCTGTTCGCCGCCGTGGCGCAGCCCAGCAGAGCGGCGCCGATCATCAGCAGGGCAAAGCTGGACACGACCGCGGCCAGCACGCACAGGACCGCACCGCTCGCCCCGGTGGCGTAGCCCGCCGCCAGTCCGATCCGGCGGCCGGCCCGCTGGCTCAGGGCGGCGATCCCGTACGCGCCGGCGGCCGAGCCGAACACCTGGGCCGACTGCGGGAGCCCGGCGAGGCCGGCCGAGCCGAGGATGTCCTCGGCCAGCAGGACAATGACCGCGATCCCGGTCGACACCCCGACGCCGCCGAGCGCCTGGCTCGCCACCAGATTGGCGACGGTCCGGCGCTGGACGTCCGCCGCGGTGGCGGTGGGTGCCGCCACGCTCAGCGCTCGCTGTCGGGAAGCTCGAGCGCGCCCCAGACCGCGTGCCACACCCGCTTCGGCGACTCCCCGGCGGCCAGCGCCTCGTCGACCGTACGGCCGTCCAGCTCACCGAGGACCTGTTCCCGGGCCCACACCCGGGAGTACGCCCCACCGAGGTGGTGCTCCATCCGCGCCCAGAACTCGCTGTGCCTCACCGGACCAGTATCGAGGACTCCTCCGACCGGTCCTCCGGCGATCCCGACTCGCGAATGCCGTGCCGCTCCCACCAGCGACGCATCGGTCCCGGCGCCCACCAGTTCGCCCGGCCGAGCAGCTTCATCGTCGCGGGCACCAGCAGCCCTCGTACGATTGTGGCGTCGACGAGGACGGCAACCAGCATGCCGACGCCGATCATCTTGATGAAGATGATTCCGGACGTCGCGAAGGCGCCGATGACAACCGCCAGCAGCAGGGCCGCGCTGGTGATGATCCCGCCGGTACGCTGCACGCCGGTCGCGACGGCCTCAGTGTTGTCGCCGGTGGCGTCCCACTGCTCACGGATCCGCGAGAGCAGGAACACCTCGTAGTCCATCGACAGGCCGAACAGGATCGCCAGCATCAGGATCGGCTGGGTCGCGTCCAGGTAGCCGGTCGACGTGAAGCCCAGCAGCCCGTCGAGATGGCCGTCGGCGAAGATCCACGTGACGATGCCGAACGACGCCACGATCGAGATCGCGTTCATGACGACCGCCTTGATCGGCAGCACCAGCGACCCGAAGGCCAAGAAGAGCAGCACGAGCATCACCGCGACCACGATCAGGCCCATCCACGGCAGTCGCGAGCCGACCGAGTCGATCAGGTCGACGGTGGACGCACTCTGGCCGCCGACCAGAGCCTCGGCTCCGGTGCCGGGATCGACAGCTCGCAGGTCCTTGACGATGCCCTGGGACGCCTGCGTCTGGCTGTCCCCGGCCCAGGTGACCTGGATGAGCGAGACCGGCTGGCCGTCGCGGGTGCCCTGATCCATCACGCGTACGCCGTCGACGCCCTCGACCTGGCTCAGCTCGCCGACGTACGCATTCGTCTCGGCCGGAGTCTGGCCGGTCACGACGACGCTGGCGGTCGACTTGTCACCGCCGAAGTCCGCGGCCTGGACCTCCGACGCGATCCGGCTCGGTGCGTCGCTCGGCAGCACCCGCTCGTCGACACTCCCCCACTTGGCGCCGAGGAACGGGATACCGAGCGCGAGGAGTACGACGACGACCGTCACCGCGTACGCGACCGGCCGGCGCATCACGCTGCGGGCCAGCCGTGCCCACGCGCCGTGCTCACCCGGGCCCCGGGCCGAGCGGCGACGGCGCCATGGCATCCGGCCGACCTCGATCCGGCGGCCGAGGATCGCCAGGGTCGCAGGCAGCATCGTGAGGGCGGCGGTCATCGCCACGAGCACGGCCGCGATCCCACCGAGGGACATCGATCGCAGGAAGCCCTGCGGGAAGATCAGCAAAGACGCCAGCGCGGCGGCCACCGTGAGGCCGGAGAACAGGACCGTCCGGCCGGCGGTGGCCACGGTCGCCGATACGGCCTCGGGCACGCCGTCCCGCCCCGTGCCGGGACGTGCCGCGAGCTCCTCTCGGAACCGGCTCACCACAAACAGCGCGTAGTCGATCGCCAGGCCCATGCCCAGCAACGTGATGATGTTGATCGCGAAGACCGACACGTCGGTGAAGGACGTGAGCAGCCGGACGATCGCGAACGAGCCGAAGACCGCGATGGCGCCGATGCCCACCGGCATCAGGGCGGCGACGATGCTGCCGAAGATGATCAGGCTCAGTATCAACACGAGCGGCATCGAGATCGTCTCGGCGCGGGCGATGTCCTCGCCGACGGTCGTGCTCACGTCGCTGAACACCGCGTACTGACCGGCGACATGGGTCGTGAGCTGGTCGGACTCGAGCGTCGGCCGTACTTCGTCCGCATTGGTCGACATCTCGTCCTGGGTGTCGCCGGCCAGGCTCACCACCACCTGGGTCGCGTGCCGATCGGAGGAGACCAGCGACGGGTCGTGCGTGTCGTACCAGGTCACGACGTGGGTCACCGCGTCGTTCGGGATGCCGGCCAGCACGTCGTCGACCGCCCGCTCGAAGGCCGGATCGCTGACCGTCAGGTCGTCGCTGGAGTAGATGGCGACCAGATCCGCCTGACGGTTGCCGAAGGCGGCCTGTTCGAGGTCGTCCGCCTTGGACGACTGGCTGGCCGGATCGTCGAAGCCGCCGTCCTGCAGCTTGTCGAACACGCCGAACCCGAAGCCGGCCGCGGCGATCACGACCAGGACGCCCACCGTCACCACCAATCGGGCTCGCCGGGCCACGAAGTCGCCCCACCGTGTGAGCATCGTCCCTACCTCCGAAAGCACGTGACCTTACGCATATCACGCTGGTTAACGCCGTTTATGGTTTACAGTGTTTACTATGAACACCGCCGGGCGACCTGTCAAGGAGGATTCGGCGATGACCGCGACCGAGCCGACCGACGCAGCGCCGCCCACCCGTCGGGAGCGGCAGCGGGCCGCCACGATGGACGAGATCGTCCAGACCTCCCGACGCCTGCTGGGCGATCCGCAAGGCATCTCACTGCGCTCGATCGCGTCCGAGATGGGCATGACGGCGCCTGCGCTCTATCGCTACGTCGACAGCTACGACGACCTGATCTTCCGGGTCGCGGCCGACGTCTACGACGACATCCTGACCGCGCTCGAGTCCGCCCGCGATCGTTACCCCGAAGACGACCCGGCCGCTCGGATCGTGGCCGCGTCGGCCGCCTTCCGGCAGTGGTCCATGACCCACCGCCCCGAGTTCAGCCTCATCTTCACCAACACCGCGACCGACGTCCGGACATCCGGAGCGGCCGTGTGCGCCGAAGCCGGCCAGCGCTTCGGCGCACTGTTCAGCGAGTTGTTCATCCAGCTCTGGCGGGAGTACCGGTTCGACGTGCCCGAAGAGGACGAGTTCGACCCGGCGCTGGTCGAGCAGCTGGTCGCGGGCGATGCCCGGCACAGCGACTTCCATCCGGACTGGAGCCACCGCGGCGTCCCGGTGGGGCTGCAGTGGGTGTTCCTGCGCACCTGGTCACGGCTGTACGGCACCGTCACGCTCGAGGTCTACGAGCATGTCGACGAGACGATCGTGGCGTCGGGCGCGTTGTTCCGTGACATGATCGCCGGCCTCGGTCGCGAGCTCGCGCTAGCGCCGCAGGAGGACCGGCTGCGCGGCGTACTCGACGCCGAGCTCGCCAGGTGACGAGCCCCGCTCAGCGCAGCAGCAGCTTGCCGAGCCGGCGCGACGCCACCCACATGCCGAGGGTGCCCATCGCCGCCAGGTAGACGATCGCGACCAGCATCTCCCAGACGATGAAGCTGCCGGTCGCGAAGCCGCGGCACAGCACGACGCCCTGATAGAGCGGCGTGACCTCGACGATGCGCTGGAGCCAGGTCGGGTAGGTGTCGATCGGATAGAACGTGCCGGAGAACAGGAACAACGGGACGACGACGAGCTGGATGTACTCGAAGTCCTGCCACGACTTCATCCAGGTGGTCAGCGCCATCCCGGAACCGGCGAACGCGAACCCGATCAGCATCGCCGCCGGCAGTGTCAACACGGTCCACCACGACGAGGTCAGCCCCAGCGCGACCATGACGACCACGAACATCGCGGAGTAGGCCGTGCCGCGCAGCAGCGCCCACGTGACCTCGCCGGTCGCGACGTCCCACGGTCGCAGCGGCGTGGCGAGGATGGCGTCGTAGAGCTTGGCGTACTTCATCCGGAAGAAGATGTTGAAGGTCGAGTCGAACAGCGCGCCCTGCATCGCTGCCGAGGCCAGCAGCGCCGGTGCGACGAACTCGGTGTAGCCGATCATCGTGCCGTCGGGCAGCTCGAACTTGTTGACCAGGTCAGCGACCCCGATGCCGATCGAGAACAGGTAGAGCACCGGCTCCAGGAACCCGGTGAGGAAGACGATCCAGGCCCGCTTGTAGACCAGGTAGTTGCGCTCGACGACGCGCCACCCGGCGCCATAGACCGGCAGTGGCAGCACCCGAGCGGCCAGAGTCGCCATCACGCCCCCTCGGCCAGCCGGACGCCGAACGACCAGCGCGCGAGCAGCCAGCCGACCACGATCCAGAGCACGAGATAGGCCAGATGGCCGACGTCGGCCCACCAGTCGACGGAGCCGAGAATCAGGTTGCGGCACAGCTCGACGCCATGCCAGACCGGTGTCAGGTAGGCGAGCCACTGGATCGCGTTGGGCAGGCTCTGGATCGGGAAGAACGCGCCCGAGAACAGGAACATCGGCAGCAGTCCGAGCCGAAACAGCGGCGCGAACCCGCTGTCGCTCTTCATCCGGGCGGAGTAGGCGAACACCGGCGTCGCATGCGCCATGCCGGTCACGATCGCGGCGATGACGGCGCCCACCGCTCCCGCGGCCGAGTGCACCACCCCGAAGCCGGCGAGTACGACGACGAACACCACGCTCATCGAGGCGCAGCGGAACGCGACGTAGAGCAGATGCCCGTTGAGTACGTGGACGACTCCCATCGGGGTCGCCAGCATCGACTCGTAGACCTTCGTCCACTTGATGTTGCCGTAGACCGGGTAGGTCGACTCGAACATCGCGGTCATCATCACCATCGTGGCGAGCAGGCCGGGCCCGATGTACTCCAGATAGGTCACGCCGCCGGGCAGCTCGGAGCTGGACTTCGCGTCGACGAACGTGCCGAGCCCGACGCCCATGCCGAGCAGGTAGAACAGCGGCATCACGAAGGTCGACACGACACTCCCCCGCCAGGTACGGCGGTAGGTCGTCGCCCAGTAGTCGAACTGGCGCAGCACCAAGTCCATCGCGGGCCCTAGTCGATGAGCGTGCGGCCGGTCAGCCGCAGGAAGACGTCCTCGAGTGTCGACCGGCGCACCAGCACCGACATTGGTCGCAGTCCGCGCTCGTTGACGGCGACCGCGGCCTGTTCGCCGTCCTCGGTGTAGAGCAGCACCCGGTCGGGCAGCACCTCGATCCGCTCGGCCAGATCCTTGACCTGGGACGCGATCTCGTCATGGTCACCGACGCCTAGCCGCAGCTCGGTGACCTCGCGGGTCGAGTAGGTCCGGATCAGGTCGGTCGGCGAGCCCTCCGCGACGATCACGCCCTTGTCCATGACGACCAGCCGGTCGCACAACTGCTCGGCCTCGTCCATGTAGTGGGTGGTCAGCACCAGCGTCACGCCCTGCTGCTTGAGCCGGAACAGCCGCTCCCAGACCAGGTGCCGGGCCTGCGGGTCGAGCCCGGTGGTCGGCTCGTCGAGCAGCAGCACGTCCGGCGAGTTGATCAGCGAACGCGCGATCGACAGCCGCCGCTTCATGCCGCCGGACAGCTCCTCGACCCGGCCGCCGGCCTTCTCGGTCAGCTGGACGAAGCTGAGCAGCTCGTCGGCCCGGCTGGCGCACTCGGCGCGGGACAGCCCGAAGTAGCGGCCGTACACGGTGAGGTTCTCGCGGACCGAGATCTCCATGTCGAGGGTGTCGAGCTGCGGGCAGACGCCGAGCCGACCCCGGATCTCGGGACCCTGGGTGGCCGGGTCCATGCCGAGGACGCGCAGTTCGCCGCCCCCGACCGGCGACACCGCGCCGATCATGCGCATCGCCGACGACTTGCCGGCGCCGTTGGGGCCGAGGAAGCCGAACGACTCGCCCCGCTCGACGGTCACGTCGATCCCCCGCACCGCCTCAAGGCTGCCGTAGCTCTTGCGCAGGCCTCGCGCGACGATCATCGGGCCGTCGGTCACGGCGCCGACGTCGGTGGTCGGCTCGGTCGCCGACTCGGACATGTCCCGCACGAGATCGCACTCTATGCCTCGGCAGGGACATCATTCGACGCGGTTTCCGCTACCTCTACGCGTTGTCGATTTAGACCACTTGGTCTCAGTCGGGCAACCATCTTCCAGATCCGTGCGTCCTTGGCGCGTGAGGATGCAGAATGCCTAGCGTTGAGACGGCCGCGGCCGGCCATGGAGTGGTCTCACTCTCCATCGACGCTGGGGGGTTGGCAGTGCGAGAGGACGAACTCGCCGCGTTCGACGCGTTCGTCCGGGCTCGGCTGCCCGACCTGCATCGATTCGGCCGGATTCTCACCGGGTGCGAGGAGGCCGCCGCGGACCTCGTACAGGACGCCCTGGAGCGCACGTTGCTGCACTGGCCGCGCGTACAGGCTCGCGACAATCCGGAGGGCTACGTCCGGCGGATCATGGTCAACCGCAACATCAGTGTCTGGCGGCACCACCGCCGTGAGCGGCTGACCGACGAGATCCCCGAGTCCGGCCACGAGGACCGACACGGCGACTCCGAGCTGTGGCGGGCGCTGCAGCACCTGCCGCCGCGCCAGCGTACGGTCATCGCGCTGCGCTACTACGAGGACATGACCGAGGCCCAGGTCGCCGCAGTGATGGGCTGCTCGGTCGGCACCGTCAAGAGTCAGGCCTCCAAGGCGCTGGAGAAGCTGCGCCGCAGCGCGGGCTCATTCAGCGATCGGGACGCCGTGCAGGCCCGCCGCGGGACGGTGCCATGAGTGAGCGACCGGAGCACGATCCGTTCGAGGACGAGATCCGCCAGGCTTTGCGGTCGGAGTACGACCGACCGGGCGGCACCGGAGTCCCGAACAGCGACGACGTACTGCAGAAGATCCACCGCCGGGTCGCCCGGCGACGCTTGCAGCGACGGGCCGGGGTATTCGTCGGGACGGCGGCGATGATCGCGGCCATCACGGTCGTGGTGCCGTTCGTCAGCCCGACGACCCCGATCGAGGAGGCGACCAACGGACCCGAGGTCGGTTCGGCAGCGCAGCGTACGGCGTCGGACGGCGGCCACGCGGTCAAGGCCAGTCCGCGTCCGCAGAAGCTTCCGGCCGTGGACGGGACGCCGCACAAGGCGCAGACCCTCTCCACGCGGGAGGGGGTGGCCTACGTCGCGCCGCGACACGCCGGTGCCGCGGTCCGTGCCAGCAACGTCCAGGTCAGCTCGGTGTCGGGCTCGAGCTCCGACGAGTTCTGGCTGTCCGCGTCCGCGAGTTGCGGCCGTCACATCTGCAACGTGCTCGGCCACGCCGCCCACAGTGACTCACCGTCGTACACCGAACTGCCAGGCAACGTCGCGCAAACGCAGACCACCATCCGGTTCTCCGGCAACGGTCAACTGGGC
>DATFRX010000310.1:0-4570 GCA_035262905.1 Nocardioidaceae bacterium | reverse complement strand
ATCGCTAGGGGAGGGCGCCGCTGCGTTCGAGGCGGGCGGTGGCCTCGAGCTGTTCGGCGGTGTCGACGAGCCGGGCGGCGCTGCGGGTCGGGCCGGCGCCGTCCTCGTCGAAATGGGCGCGGCCGAGGGCGCAGATGCGAGCGAAGGCGGCGGCCCGCTCGAGCGTGACCGGCAGGTCGCCGACCGCGAGGCCGCGCAGCACCGCGTCGGCCAGCTCGCACACCTCATGCGGTCCGGGCGGCTCGACAACGCCCGCGACCACCTCGTCGACCGGCGCGTAGGCCCGGCCGGCGTCGAACTCGCGGGCCGCCTGCGCGGGGTCGTTGTGGACCCAGGTCCGCAGCAGATAGAGCCGCCACAACGCGCCCGCGAGCGAGTCGGCCGGCTCGTGCCGCCACAGGTCGGCCAGCAGGTCGAGTCCGTGGTCGTCGGCGAGACGGACGATCCGCTCGACGATCTCGGCGTCAGCGCGATCCCGGGCGCCGCGGACCAGCAACTGGGCCACGCGGGCTCCCGCCTCGGCGCGCAGCGCCGGGTCCTCGTCGCCAGGCAGGCTGTCGAAGAGGTCGTCGCCGGGCATCGCCGGGCCATGGAAGCGCGGGGTATCCATCACCCGTCAGTGTGCCACTGCCGACCGTCAGACGGGGCGAAAAGTGTCCGCACAGCAGGGGCTTGTGGCTACGAGGCGACGGTCTCCCGCTGCTCGGCGGGCCGGCGCAGCACCTGCGGCCGGGACGGCCACAAGAAGATCGTCATCACCGGAATCAGGTACGCCAGCCACGCGATGAACTCGAGCCAGGTCGGCGCCGGGTTGTAGTTGAACGTGCCCTTCAACACAGTGCCGAGCCAGGTGTCCAGCGAAAGGGTCGAGCTGACGTCGAAGACCGTGTTGGTCAGGCCCGGCAGGATGCCGGCCTCCTGCAGATCGTGGATCGCGTACGCGAGCACACCGGCCGCGACCACCACGAGGAAGGCGCCGGTCCAGGTGAAGAACTTCCCGAGGTTGATCCGGATCGCACCGAGATAGATCGAGACACCCAGGATGACCGCGATGGTCAGTCCGAGCACGGTCCCGATGTACGGCGACGCGTTGTCGGCCACCGCCTCGCCGGTGACCCAGGTGAACATCGACGTCTCCACGCCCTCGCGGCCGACCGCGACGAAGGCGACGACGGCCAGCGTCAGCGGCCCCATCGCGAGAGCCGAGTCGATCCGGCCCTCCAACTCGCCCTTGATCGACCGCGCGGTGGCCCGCATCCAGAAGATCATCCAGGTGACGAAGCCGACCGCGATCAACGACATGGTGCCGCCGAACGCCTCCTTGGCCTCGAACGTCAGGGCCTGCTGGGTCAGGTTGAGTCCGATGCCGAACGCGACACTGACCGCCAGGGCGACCGCGACACCGAGCCAGACGTACCGGATCTCGTGCCGGCGGTCGGTCTTGACCAGGTAGGCGACCAAGATGCCGACGATCAGGCTGGCTTCGAGGCCCTCACGCAGGCCGATCAGGAAATTGGCAAGCATCGACGCTCCAGTAGAGGTTAGGCAAACCTAACCTACGCTGCCGATCGGCCGGGCGGCAATTCCCGGTCATGTGGATCGCGTCGCACTCAGTCGTCGACCGGGGCCAGCGCGTCCGCCACCGGGGTCGCGATCAGGCCGACCTGCCAGGCGCGGGCGCCGCCCTGGGTGAGTCGCTCGGACACCGTCTCCGGCGACAGCTCGGTCGGCGGCTCCCAGGCGAGTCGGCGGATCAGGTCCGGCGCGATCAGGTTCTCGGCCGGCAGATCGTGCCGCTCGGCGATCTCGAGTACGACCGCGCGACTGGCCGCCAGGCGAGCGGCGGCGACCGGATCGCGGTCCGCCCACGACCGGGCCGGCGGGGGACCGGTTGACGGCGCGGTCGGGGCCGGCAGGTCCTTGTCGGGCAGCGCATGGGCTCGCTCGACGGCCTCGACCCAGGCCTCCAGATCGCGGCGGACCCGGCGCGACCGCAGTGCCGAGCTGGTCCGGACCGCGTCGGCGTTGCTCGGATTGTCGCGGGCGATCTCGACGATCAGCGCGTCGGGCAGGATCCGTCCCGGCGCGATGTCGCGGGTGCGGGCGACCTGGTCGCGGGCCTCCCACAGCGCCCGGACAAGGGCGAGTGAGCGCCGGCCACGAACGCGATGGATTCCCGACGTACGGCGCCAGGGCTCGGCCCGGGTCATCGGCCCCGCGTAGTCGAGCAGCGCCTCGAACTCCTCGTGCGCCCAGTCGAGCTTGTCGGCCTCGCGCAGCCGCGTGACCATCACGTCCCGGAGTTCGATCAGCATCTCGACGTCGAGTGCGGCGTACTGCAGCCAGGGCTCCGGCAGCGGCCGGGTGGACCAGTCGACCGCGGAGTGCTCCTTCTCCATCGAGTGGCCCAGCAGCTCGGAGACGAGGGTGGCGAGGCCGACCCGCGGCAGGTTGAGCAGCCGGCCGGCGAGCTCAGTGTCGAACAGCCGCCGGGGATGCATGCCGAGCTCGGTCAGGCAGGGCAGGTCCTGGATCGCCGCGTGCAGGATCCACTCGGAGTCGCCGATCGCCTCGTCGAGCGCGACCAGGTCGTCGAAGGGGACCGGGTCGATCAGCGCGGTGCCGGCGCCTTCGCGGCGCAACTGGACCAGGTACGCACGTGGGGAGTAGCGGTAGCCGGAGGCCCGCTCGGCGTCGAGCGCCACAGGTCCGCTGCCGCCCGCGACGGCGGCCACGGTCGCTTCGAGCGCGTCCGGAGTCTCGACGACTGCCGGCAGGGGTTCGCGAAGCTCGAGCGGTGGCGCGGTCTCCACAGAGTCAGAGTCGGGGCCGCCGTCGCCAGCGTCTGGCTCGGGCACGGGATCGGGCATCCGGTTAGGTACGCCGGTTGCGGCGACTCGGCATCGACACGACGCCGGGCGGCAGGGGAGGAAGCCCCGCAGCCGTACACATCAGGTCGGACCAGGCGCAGGCATGGGGCTCGAGCGAGCCGACCGGGGTCCAGGAGGCGCGAATCTCGATCTGGGCGTGTGAGCCGTCGTCGGCCATCTGGCCGAAGCCCTCGGACAAGACAGTGGTCACGGTGCCGCTGGGTGCGACGTGGGTCGCGTCGTTGGCCGACAGCGCATCCATCAGCCAGCTCCACCCGACGCCGGACAACACCGGATCGGTGATCATCTCGGCCTCGACGTCGGCGCGGGCGAAGGCGACGCACCGGAACGTGCCATGCCAGGACTCGTTGCCCTCGGGGTCATGGAGCAAGACGATACGACCGGTGGCGAGCTCGTCGCCGTCGACGGTGACGTCTCCGCTCAACGCCAGCGCATAGGGCGCGATCCGTTGCGGGGCGGGCAGCTCCTCGAGCCCGACCTCGGGACGGAGCCGGGCACGGCGCAGTTGCTCGACGGCGCGAAGGAACTCCGCCGGCGGCCGGTCGCGCTCCGTCCTGGCTGCCATGGTGGGAGCCTAAGTCGCCCAGCCGACAAGCGGGAGTCCGACGCGCCGAGTAGTGCCCCGCCGACCCCGCACTCGGGTGCTGGCAGGATCGATCCCGTGACCACCGACGACGCCGTACTGCTTCGGGCCTGCCGCGGAGAGCCGGTACCTTTTGTACCGGTATGGTTCATGCGGCAGGCTGGCCGGTCCCTACCGGAGTACAGGGCGCTCCGCGAGGGGGTGGCGATGCTCGACTCGTGTACTCGGCCGGATCTGGTCGTCGAGATCACGCTGCAGCCGGTGCGCCGCCACGGTGTGGACGCGGCCATCCTGTTCTCCGACATCGTGCTGCCGCTCAAGGCGGTCGGTGTCGAGCTCGACATCGTGCCGGGCACCGGACCGGTCGTGTCAAAGCCGTTCGACTCGCTCGCCGACGTCGATCGACTGCGGCCGCTGGAGCCGGACGACATGCCGTACATCACCGACGCCGTACGCGGCCTGGTCGGCGAACTGTCCGGCACCCCGCTGATCGGGTTCGCGGGCGCACCGTTCACGCTCGCGTCCTATCTCGTCGAGGGCGGCCCGTCGCGCGATCACGCCAGGACCAAGGCGCTGATGCGGTCGGAGCCCGCCGTGTGGCATGCCCTGCTCGAGCGATTGGCCGCGATCTCGGCCGAGTCGCTGCGGCTGCAAGTGGACGCGGGCGCGAGCGCGGTGCAGTTGTTCGACTCCTGGGCCGGGACGTTGTCGCCGACCGATTACGCGACCTACGTGCAACCCCACTCGGCCCGGGTCCTCAGCGCAGTCGACGACGTGCCGCGGATCCACTTCGGTGTCGGGACCGGCGAGATCCTGCCCTTGATGGGTGCGGCCGGCGCCGATGTCGTGGGAGTGGACTGGCGCGTGTCGCTCGATGCGGCGGCGGCGCGGCTCGGTGGGCGCCATGCCGTCCAGGGCAATCTCGATCCCACGGTGCTGATGGCGCCCACCGAGGTGGTCGAGGCCGAGGCGGCTTCGGTCATCGCCGCCGGTCGATCGGCGCCGGGGCACGTGTTCAATCTCGGCCATGGCGTGCTGCCGTCGACCGATCCGGATGCGCTCACGCGCCTGGTCGACTTCGTGCACGCGCAGCCGG
>DATFRX010000309.1:0-8934 GCA_035262905.1 Nocardioidaceae bacterium | reverse complement strand
ATCGGGATGCCGGTCACGTCGGCCGCCAGCGTCGCGTCGAGCTCGATCACCGGCGGCGCCGGCGCGGCTCCCACGGTGGTCTGGCCGTCCTCGACCACGCCGCCGCCGTAGTGCACGAGCAGGTCGACGACCCGTTGGGCGGCGGCGGCCGGCAGCTGCGGATCGACACCGCGCTCGAACCGCCGCGATGCCTCGGAGATCAGCTTGTGCCGACGGGACGACCGGGCGATCGACACCGGCTCGAAATGCGCCGCCTCGATGACGAGTGCCGTCGTCGAGTCGCTCACCTCGGTGCTCTCACCGCCCATCACACCGGCGATGCCGATCGCTCCACGGTCGTCGGTGATCAGCAGGTCCTCGGTGTCAAGGGCCCGGTCGACGTCGTCGAGCGTGACGAGTCGCTCGCCCTCGCCGGCCCGGCGTACCTCGATCGCGCCCTGCAGTTGATCGCGGTCGTACGTGTGGATCGGCTGACCGAGCTCGAGCATGACGTAGTTGGCGACGTCGACCGCCAGTGAGATCGGGCGCATGCCGGCCAGCTGGATCCGGCGGGCCATCCAGCGCGGCGTCGGTGCGGCCGGGTCGAATCCGGTCACGACCCGGGCGACGAACACCGGGCAGCCGTCGTGGTCGGCGACCCGGATCGGGTAGGGCTCGCCGTCGCCGGTCTTGACCTCGAGCCCGGCCGGGTCGTCGAACGGCAGCTCGTACGCGAGTGCAGTGTCGCGGCCGACGCCACGTATCGACAGCGCGTACGCCCGGTCCGGATTCACCTCGAGCTCGATCACCCGGTCGCGCAGCCCGAGCAGCTCGACCGCGTCGTCGCCGGGCTTCGCCTCGTCCGGCTGCAGCACCATGATCCCGGTGTGGTCGTCGCCCAGCTCGAGCTCGCGGGCCGAGCAGATCATGCCGTCGGAGACGTGGCCGTAGGTCTTGCGGGCGCCGATCTCGAAGCCGCCGGGGAGAACCGTGCCGGGCAGCGCCACGACGACCAGATCGTCGACCTCGAAGTTGTCCGCGCCGCAGACGACGCCGCGCGGCTCGGGCTCGCCGACGTCGACCTGGCACCAGCGGATCGTCTTGCCGTTGGAGTGCGTCTCGGACTCGAACGCGGTCACGCGGCCGACGACCAGCGGGCCGGTGATGTCGTCGCCGAGCCGATGGAGGTAGTCGAGCTTCAAGCCGAGCATGGTGAGTCGGCGGGTGAGATCGCCGACGTCGAGGTCGTCGGGCAGCCGGACGAAGTCGCGCAGCCACGACAGTGGAACCCGCATCAGACCTCCACTCCGAATGCGGCGGTGAACCGTACGTCGCCTTCGACCATGTCGCGGATGTCGGCGATTCCATGGCGGAACATCAGGGTGCGGTCGAGCCCCATGCCGAAGGCGAAGCCGCGATACTCCTCCGGGTCGACGCCGCACGACACCAGGACCCGTGGGTTGACCACGCCGCAGCCACCCCACTCGATCCAGCCCTCGCCCTTACAGGTTCGGCAGGTGGGCATGGCCTCGGGGTCGCCGTGGCAGATGTGGCAGCGTACGTCGACCTCGGCGCTCGGCTCCGTGAACGGGAAGTACGACGGCCGGAACCGGGTCGACGTGTCGGCGTCGAAGATCGCCCGGGCGAGATGGTCGAGGGTGCCCTTGAGATGGGCCATCGTCAGGCCCCGGTCGACCGCGAGCCCCTCGACCTGGTGGAACACCGGCGTGTGGGTCGCGTCGAGCTCGTCGGTCCGGAACACCCGGCCCGGCGCCACGACGTAGACCGGCACCCCGCGGGTCAGCAGGGACCGGATCTGCACCGGCGACGTCTGGGTTCGCAGCACGATGTGCGAGTCGGCGGGCTCCAGGAACATCGTGTCCGACAACGTACGGGCGGGGTGGTCCGGGAGCATGTTGAGCGCGTCGAAGTTGTACCACTCGGCCTCGACCTCGGGTCCCTCGGCGACCTCCCACCCCATCGCAGTGAAGACCTCGCCGACCCGCTCCTGGATCGTCGTCAGGGGGTGGCGGGCGCCGATCGGATCGCGGTCGTAGGGCAGCGTGACGTCGACGGTCTCCTCGACGAGCATGGCCTGCTCGGCCGCCGCCTCGAGCTGCGAGGTGCGGGCTTCGATCGCCTCGGTCACGTCGCGGCGGGCCCGCCCGACCCGCTGGCCGGCCTCCTTGCGAGCCTGCGGGGGCAGCGCGCCGATCTCGCGGTTGGCCAGCGCCAGGGGCGACCGGTCGCCGGCGTGGGCGAGCCGGGCCTGCTTCAGCGCATCGATCGAGTCGGCCGCCTCGATCGCGGCCAGCGCGGCGTCACGAGCCTTGCCGACCTCGGCGGGATGCAGCGGAGTGACCTCGACCGGGTCGTACTCGGTGTTGGGGCCGGACATCGCGAACCTCTCGTATGGACGGACGCCACTGGGGGTAGGCAAATCGCGAGACTCGCCGGCGTGTTTCGCGATTTGGCTACCGCCAGTGGTGTGGCACGAGTCTATGGAGCGAGGGCGGCGCGCTGGGCGCGGGCCGAGGCGAACAGGCAGACAGCGGCCGCAGCCGCCAGGTTGAGGCTCTCGGCGCGGCCGTAGATCGGCACCCGGACCGAGACCTCGGCCAGGTCGCGTACGGCGTCGGGCAGACCCCAGGCCTCGTTGCCGAACAGCCACGCGGTCGGCTCGATGAGAAAGCCGCCGTCGGCCGCGGTGTCGAGATCGATCTCGGCCCGGCCGTCGGCCGCGATCACCCGGAGCCCACGCGTTCTGAGCGCCCCGATCGCCCGGGCCGGGTCGGGTTCGACGACGACGTCGATGTGGAACAGGCTGCCGGCGCTCGCGCGCACGGCCTTGGAGTTGTACGGGTCGACCGAGTCGCCGACCAGGACCACGCCTTCGGCGCCGGCCGCGTCCGCGCAACGCAGCACCGATCCGGCGTTGCCTGGGTCGCGCATGTCAGCGCAGACGGCGACCAGCCGGGGCACCCGGGCGAGAAGCGCCTCCAGCGGAACGTCGACGAAGCCGCAGCGGGCCACCACGCCCTGCGGCTGCACGGTCTGGCTCATCGCGGCGACGACCTCGACCTTGACGACCTGCCACGGGACGCCGGTCGCGTCGGCCCGGGTCCGCAGCTCCGGGTGGCGATCGGTCGCCTCGGCATCGGCGAACACCTCGAGCACGACGCCGTCGACGGCCAGCGCCTCGCGTACCGCCTGCGGGCCCTCGGCGACGAACTCGCGCTGCGCGTGCCGGAACGACCGGTCAGCGAGACGTCGAACCCGGCGTACCCGGCCCGACCGGACGGTCAGCTCGGGCGCAGTGCTCAGGCGGCAGACTCCTTGCTGGCGTTGACGTCGTCCGGAAGGCTCTTCTTCGCCAGGTCGACCAGCGCCTCGAACGCGGCCGGGTCGTTGACGGCGAGCTCGGCGAGGTGCTTACGGTCGACCTCGACCTCGGCCGCCTTCAGGCCCTGGATGAAGCGGTTGTAGGTCATGTCGTGCTGACGCACCGCCGCGTTGATCCGGATGATCCACAGCCGCCGGAAGTCGCCCTTGCGAGCACGCCGATCCCGGTAGGCGTAGTTCATCGAGTGCTGGACTTGCTCCTTGGCCTTGCGGTACAGGCGCGAGCGCTGGCCCCGGTATCCCGAGGCGCGCTCCAGCGTGGTGCGGCGCTTCTTCTGAGCGCTGACGGACCGCTTGACGCGTGCCACTGTTCTCTCCTTGCGGTTTCTGACTAACGCTGGTGGTTGAGGTCTGCTTCAGTTGCCCGATTACTTGCCGAGCAGCTTGCGGACCTTCTTGGCGTCGGCCTTGGACACGGACACATTCGCGTCATCGAGGCGGCTGCGGCCGGACGACTTCTTCTGCATCAGGTGGGTACGGCGGCGTCCGTGCTGATGCAGCAGCTTGCCGGTGCCGGTGCGCTTGACGCGCTTCTTCATGCCCGAGTGGGACTTCATCTTCGGCATATCGAGGTCTCGTTTCGTTCGCTATCGGGTCGTGGTCTGGGCCGGTGGCTCAGACGTCTGGGTCGAGGTTCTCGGAGCGGCCGGGTGGCTTCGGCGTCCGCTCCTGCGGCGCCCGGTCGGCCTTCTCGGCGGCACGCTCGGCGGCTCGTTGCTCCGCGACGCGCGCCTTCTCCGCCTTGACCTCGGCCCTGGCCTCGGACTTCTTCTTGTGCGGGGCCAGCACCATGATCATGTTGCGACCGTCCTGCCGGGGAGCCGACTCGACGAACCCCAAGTCGTTGACGTCCTCGGACAGCCTCTGGAGCAAACCGAACCCGAGCTCGGGACGGTGCTGCTCGCGGCCACGGAACATGATGGTGATCTTGACCTTGTCGCCCTGCCGGAGGAACCGCTCGACGTGGCCCTTCTTGGTGCCGTAGTCGTGCTGGTCGATCTTCGGACGCAACTTCATCTCTTTGATGACCGTGTTGGTCTGGTTGCGTCGCGACTCGCGTGCCTTCTGAGCGGCTTCGTACTTGTACTTGCCGTAGTCCATGAGCTTGCAGACCGGTGGACGGGCCGTCGGGGCGACCTCGACCAAGTCGAGATCGGACTCCTGGGCCAGTCGCAGGGCATCCTCGATACGGACGATGCCGACCTGCTCGCCATTGGGACCGACGAGGCGTACCTCGGGCACGCGGATCCGGTCGTTGACGCGCAGCTCTGTGCTGATGAGTCCTCCTGGTGTTGATGAATGTGTGGGCGGCCCGACGCGGAGGACCCGGACATAAGTCGAGGCTCCCGCACGACACGCGGAAGCCTCCGGGTGACGAGCTCCGAAGGACTCGTCGACGCCGGTCAGAGCCGGCGGACCGGAACCCGACGACCTCTCGGTCGGTGCGGGTGGGAGTGGTCTCCGCTTGCGTAGGTCGCCGGAAAGACTACCAGCCGTTGCGCCATGAGGCACACTGACGGCCGGGTGAACTCGCGGTGACCTGCCGGGACAAAACGACTCCGGCGGACCGGAGCCGTACAGATATCACAACAACTTGCGGCTCGGCGCCATTCCGGCTCGTCACTGAGGCACACTGGAAGGGTGCCTGGACAGACTTCGCTTTGGTGGCTCCCTTGGGTGATCGCGTTGTCGGCGATCGCGACCTGGTGGGCGCTCTCGGCCTGGCGCAAGGGTCAGCACGCCGCAGCAGCGCGGCGGCTCGGCTGGGCGACGATCCCATGGGCGGCCTGGCTGCTCGGCATGTTCACGCTCGGCTGGCGGGTCGGCACCGCCTTCGGCGACTGGGGAACGCGATTCGTGTTCAACCCGGCCGCCTGGCTCGGCTTCATCCTGGCCGGGGTCGCGATCGTGCTGATCTGGGCCGGCTCCCGGTTCGCGAGCGACTCCACCAGCGACGAGCTCGAGTCGTCGGGCAAGCGCCGTCGCTCGGTGGACTCCGGCTCCGGCAGCGACGAGTTCGCCGACATCGAGGCGATCCTCAAGAAGCGCGGCATCACCTGACGCCGGAGGAGCTGGCGGCTGCCGTCGCGGCATCGCCACCCCGACTCGGACCGATTCGGCTGGTCTGCCTCGACGGCCGGGCCGGTGCCGGCAAGACGACGCTCGCGAGTGCGCTGGCGGCCGCGTACGCCGGGCCGACCGCGATCGTGCACCTCGACGACCTGTACGAAGGCTGGTCCGGGCTGGCCACGATCGCGACCCGGATCGAGCGCGAGTTGCTCCCCGCCTTGGCCGCCGGCCGCCCGGGGTCGATCCGCCGCTGGGACTGGGCCGCCGGCCGGCTTGGGTCCGAGCTGGCGGTCCCGGTCGTCGACGCGCTGATCCTCGAGGGCGTCGGATCCTATGCCCGCGCGTACGACGAGCGAGTAAGCCTGCTGGTGTGGGTGGAGACGCCGGACGACATCCGCAAGAAGCAGGCGCTGGACCGCGACGGCGGCGTCTTCGAGCCGTACTGGGACCAGTGGGCGGCCGACGAGGAGCGCGTCCATGCCCGCGAGGGCACCCGCGAGCGTGCGGACGTCGTGATGGAGCTCTAGTCCGACTGCTTCGGAGCGGAAGGCAGCCCAGTGGCCGACACCAGCCGGCCGAGCTGGAAGCCCGCAGCGAAGCGGGTCCGGACGCCGAGTACACGACGGACCACCTCGATGTCGCTGCGCACGGTGCGTACCGACACCCCCAGCTCCTGAGCGATCTCGTCGTCGTGCCGATCGGCGGTGAGCAGGGCGACCACCTGGCGCTGGCGCGGCGTCAGCCAGGGCCGGGGATCGTCGGACATCGCCGCCTCGGCGGGCACCGACATGGCGACCGCGGTCAGGAACAGGTCGCGAGCCGCCTCGACGACGTCGGACCGGCTGACCATGAGGGCGGTGCGCTCGTCGTCGATCCGAGGACCCTCGATGACGACGGCCCGCCGGTCGTAGATCCGGATCTGCACCGTCACGTTGGCGAACCGGGCGTATGGCAGGATCGGACTGGCCGCCAGCACCTGCGCCACGTCGCCCCACATGCCGTCGGGGTTGTAGAGGTCGAGCCGCTCGACGCCTTCCTCGATCAGCTGCCGGTCGTAGTCGTCGAACGTCTCCAGAACGCCGGACGTGGTCATCGGCACCAGGCTCTCCATGACCCGCGGCCGGAGCGTCATCAGCTGCGTGCGGACCTGGCCGACATTGCGCCCGACCCAGCGGACACCCGCCGGCAACTGTCCGGAGGAGCAGCGCTGCCGGACATCCTCTTCGACGGCGATGAACTCGCGGGTCGCACGAAGGAGCTCGACGGAGTCCCTGGTCCCATCGTCCGCGTCATCTGGGGCCACATTTCGCGATGGTAGTGACGGGCTCGGACCCCGGCAACCGGGCCCCCGGCGCAGAGGAGCATCGACTGCGCCGGAGGCCCTGCCCGCCCACCATGATCACGGAGAGAAGAACGGCGCGGAGATCCTGCCGAGGGACGCGCGATCGCCCTTGTCCACCTGAGCTGCCGAGCTGCGGGAACGAATAGTTTGGGCCCGTTCGACCCGCTCGGCAAGGCCCGACTGCAGGAAGCTGCAAGCGCCGGCCTACGCCCCGGGCTCGTGTCCGGCGTGGGCCTCGATCCGCTCGCGGACCCAGACCGTCGCGGCTCGGGCTCGCAGCCCGTCGGCGGACTGGAGCGCCATCACCTTGACGATCCGGCCGTCCGCCGTGTCGAGCACCGCCCACGGCGCACCGCGACCCAGGTGGATCGCCACCGCCTCGGCCCAGTCCAGGTCGTGACGGCGATAGCCGTTGGTGATGTGCAGACCGGCGCGGTCGACGTCGAGCCGGGTACGCGCGATGCCGTACAGCACCAGCAGGATGCCGAGCAGCACCAGCAGCAACGTGATCGTCTCGAGCGGGTTGAACGTCGAGCGGATGCGTGGCGGCATCGCCAACCACATGGTGCCGGTCAGCACGACCAGACAGCTGCCGGCGACGAGCGCCACCACCCGCGCACCGAGCGGCCGGAAGGTGCGCCGGGCGTCGTTCACAGCCGGCAGGCCACGATGTCGGTGACGAGGGTCCCCCGGGCGCCGAGTGCCCACAGCTGGTCCATCACCTGCTGCGCCTGGTCGCGCGGCACCATCGACCGTACGGCGACCCAGCCTTCGCGATGCAGCGGCGAGACCGTCGGGGACTCGATGCCGGGGGTCAGGGCGACCGCCTCTTCGACCTGCTCGATCTGGATGTCGTAGTCCATCATCACGTACTGCCGCGCCACCATGACGCCCTGCAGCCGCCGCTCGAAGATGTCGAACCCGTCCGGGGTGGCGGCGCCCTCGCGGGTGACGAGCACCGCTTCCGACTCGAGGATCGGTTCGCCGACCGTCTCGAGTCCGGCCTGGCGCAGCGTGGTGCCGGTCGACACGACGTCCGCGATCGCGTCGGCGACGCCGAGCCGTACCGCGGACTCGACCGCGCCGTCCAGCCGTACGACGGTCGCCTCGACGCTCTTGGACGCGAGGTGGTCCTCGACGACACCGGCGTAGGACGTGGCGATCCGCTGACCGGCGAGGTCGGCGATCGACTCCACCGCACCGGGCGGTGCCCCGAACTGCAGGGTCGACGCACCGAAGCCGAGCGTCATGACCTCCTCGGCACTCGCCCGGGAATCGAGCAGCAGGTCACGGCCGGTGATGCCGACGTCGAGGGTGCCCTCTCCGACGTAGACCGCGATGTCGCGCGGCCGCAGATAGAAGAACTCGACACCGTTGGCCGGGTCCTCCTGGGTCAGCGACCGGTTGTCCCGGCGCTGGGCGTAGCCCGCCTCGCCGAGCAGTTCGGCGGCGGCGTGCGACAGGGAACCCTTGTTGGGTACGGCGATTCTCAGCATGCTCTGACTCTTTCAGAGGTGCGCGTAGACGTCGTCGGTGGTCAGTCCGCAGGCCAGCATCAGCACCTGCGCGTGGTAGAGCAGTTGGCTGATCTCCTCGGCCGCCCGCTCCGGTGACTCGTGCTCGGCGGCCATCCAGGACTCGGCGGCCTCCTCGACGAGCTTCTTGCCGATCGCATGGACGCCGGCGTCCAGCGCCGCCACGGTCGCCGATCCGTCCGGACGCTCCCGAGCCTTGTCGGCGAGCTCGGTGTACAGCTGGTCGAACGTCTTCATGGCAGCGCTTTCTCGTACGGCGGCGACGGCAGCCTACCTACGACA
The DNA here is from genome assembly GCA_035262905.1 of Nocardioidaceae bacterium. Lineage (GTDB taxonomy): Bacteria > Actinomycetota > Actinomycetes > Propionibacteriales > Nocardioidaceae > DATFRX01. The sequence goes on along the minus strand of DATFRX010000309.1, from coordinate 324 downwards.
GCGGTCAGCTCGCGGACGCGTCCGGGGTGCGGCCACTGTGCGGGTCGCCGGGGCGGCGCCGGGTGTTGGTGCAATCTCGCGCCAACTCTCGGCGAGGCCGGCAGTTTCACGCCAACAGTTGGGCGGCGTGGGCTCGCTAGCGCCTCGGCGGCCGGATGTTGGCGTGAGATGCAGGATCTGCGTCGGCCGAAACCTGCATCGCACGCCAACTTTCGCGAGTGAGTCAGCTGCCGGCGCCCTTGCGCTTGGCCACCAGCTCGCCGATCAGTTCGATCTCCTTCTCGCGCAGCGGCTCGTACTCGACGCCGAGCTCCCGGAGCACCT
>DATFRX010000308.1:0-4548 GCA_035262905.1 Nocardioidaceae bacterium | reverse complement strand
GTGCAGGGGCAGCCGACGTCGCCGGACCCTGACCTGTCCCGGCAGCGCGAGGTCGTCGACGCCTTCTTCGCCGCGTCCCGCGACGGCGACTTCGACCGGCTGGTGGCGGTGCTCGACCCCGACATCGTGCTGCGCTCCGACGGTGGAGCGGGCCGGCCGCAGCTGTCGCTCGTCGTCCACGGTGCCGAGAACGTGGCCAGTCAGGCGCTGGTGGCGAGGCGCTTGTCGCCCTGGGTCCGCCCCGCGCTCGTCAACGGCGCCGCCGGAGTCGTCGTGGCGCCGCATGGCCGGCCGGTCTCGGTCATGGCGTTCACGGTCGCCGACGGCCGGATCGTCGCCATCGACGTGCTGTCGGATCCGCATCGCCTCGAGGCGCTCGACCTGTCGGTTCTCGACGACTGACCAGCGCGGATGCCCTCATTACGGTCCGGCATCGCTGGGTACGGACGCGGTGTCGTATCCGTACTCAGGAGGCGAAACCATGCCACAGCAGCAGTGGAGCGACAAGCGCGAACGCCAGTACGAGGACATCCGTCAGTCGGCGCGTGACCGCGGCGAGAGCGAGGAGCGGGCCAAGGAGATCGCGGCCCGTACCGTCAACAAGGAGGTGGCGCAGGCCGGCGAGTCGGAGCAGGCCAGCCGTACGTCGGTCGAGGACGTCTGGGCCGGCCACCGTGGCGGCAAGCGCGGCGTCAAGGGCCGGTCGAAGATGTCTAAGCGCGAGCTGCAGCACGCCCTCGGCCGTTAGCGCCTCGGCGTCGGTGTGAGCGCTGACCCGTCGACTGGCGCAGGATGCCCCGCGCAACCTCGCGACTGGCGCACGGTGACCCGCTCGGCGGCCCAAAAACGGGACACGGTGCGCCACTCGCGGCTCAGGTCGGGGCGGTCAGGTCGCGAACCAGCGGCGGTGTACCATCCCGCCGATCGCCAGCCCGCCCACGGCGCCGGCCACCGTTGTGATGATGCGTCTGTGCCGGGACAGCTCGGCCATCCGGCTGACCGGCGACGCCACGTCGTCGAAGTCCCCGTGGGCGCCGTAGTCGTCGCCCTCGATCCCGTCGGCCGCGTGCCACAGGTTCGGGCCGGTCTGATTCACCGGCTTGCGATCGGACTGCTGCGCGGCGTATCCGTTGCGCGCGAGGTAGCGGTCGACCAGTCCCGGCGCCAGGCGGTTGGCCAGCACGGTCGTGGCCGTCGAGCCGCCGATCCAGTACTCGCGCCGATCCGGATGGTGGGCGGCGTGGACGATCGCCTTGGCCGCGACCTCGGGCTGGAAGATCGGGGGGACCGGCTGTGATGGCAGCGGCATTCGTGACAGCGACCAGTCGAACTGCGGCGTGTTGAGCGCCGGCAACTGGACCTGGGTCAGCCGCACGTTGCTGCCGTCGTGCAGCAGTTCGCAGCGCAGCGACTCGGAGAACCCCTGGATCGCGTGCTTGGCCGCGCAGTACGCCGCCTGCAGTGGAATGCCGCGATGCGCCAGCGCCGAGCCGACCTGGACGATGACGCCGCGGTTGCGACGCCGCATGCGGTGCAGCGCGGCCAGCGTGCCGTGGACGTAGCCGAGGTAGCTCACCTCGATCACCCGGCGAAACTCCGCCGGTCGCACCTCGTCGACCGGCGCGAAGACCGCGCTGGCGGCGTTGTTGACCCAGATGTCGATCGGGCCGAGCAGGCTCTCGACCAGCGACGCGGCGTCGTCGACCGCCCGCCATTCGGCCACGTCGATGGGGATCGCGATCGCGTTCCCGCCGAGCAGCTCGACCTCCCGTCGCGCCGCAGCGAGTCCCCGCTCGCCGCGGGCCAACAGGGCGACCATCGCTCCATCGGCGGCGAACCGGCGCGCGGTAGCCCGTCCCACCCCGGCGCTGGCGCCAGTGACCACGACGATCGGAGCTGAACCTGTCCCAGGCACAAGACCACCTCCGGACCTCGTCGTACCCCAGATTTCGGGCTCCTAACCGCACGGATTTCGGGGGCCTCGATCGAGCCGTGTGCCGAGGCACTGAATGGGTACACCCCTACGGCCTGCCATCTAGGAGGGAGTACCCATGTCCCAGACCGTCGGTGACTACCTCGTGCAGCGACTTCGCGAATGGGGTGTGTCGCAGGTCTTCGCCTATCCGGGCGACGGCATCAACGGCATCGTGACCGCTTTCGGACGAACCGACAACCAGCCGCAGTTCATCCAGACGCGGCACGAGGAGATGGCCGCGTTCGCCGCGGTCGGATATGCCAAGTTCAGTGGGCAGGTGGGCGTGTGTCTTGCGACGTCCGGGCCGGGAGCGATTCACCTGCTCAACGGCCTCTACGACGCCAAGCTCGACCACGTACCGGTGGTGGCGATCGTGGGCCAGACGGCCCGCAGTGCGATGGGCGGCAGCTACCAGCAGGAGGTCGACCTCCAGAGCCTGTTCAAGGACGTCGCGAGCGAATACCTCGTCGAGGTGAACGTCGCCGAGCAGCTGCCCAATGCGCTCGACCGGGCGATCCGGGTCGCCGAGTCGACCCGCGCCCCGACCGCCGTCATCATTCCGGCAGATCTGCAGGAAGAGGACTACTCGGCGCCGAAGCACGCGTTCAAGCAGGTGCCGTCGAGCCCGCCGAGTCGCCCGCGTGCGGTCGTACGGGCGCCGGAGGACGAGATCGCCGCGGCCGCGGACATCCTCAACGCCGGCGAGCGGGTGGCGATGCTGGTCGGCCAGGGCGCGCGCAACGCCGCGATCGAGGTCGACCAGGTCGCCAATCTCACCGGCGCGGGCGTGGCCAAGGCTCTGCTCGGCAAGGACGTCCTGCCCGACACGCTCCCGTACGTCACGGGCTCGATCGGACTGCTCGGGACCCGGCCGAGCTACGAGATGATGCGCGACTGCGACACGCTCCTGATCGTCGGGTCGAACTTCCCGTACTCGCAGTTCCTGCCGGAGTTCGGCAAGGCCCGCGGGATCCAGGTCGACATCGACGGCGGGCTGATCGGCATGCGCTACCCGACCGAGGTCAACCTGGTCGGCGAGGCCAAGGCCACGCTCAGCGAGCTGATCCGGCATCTGGAGCCGAAGGACGACCGCCGCTGGCGCGACTCGATCGAGAACAATGTGGCCACCTGGTGGTCGGTGATCGAGGAGCAGGCGATGCTCGACGCCGATCCGATCAACCCGATGCGGATCGTGTGGGAGCTGTCGGAGCGCGCTCCCGAGGACGCCATCATCAGCGCCGACTCCGGATCGTCGGCCAACTGGTACGCCCGGCACCTCAAGATGCGTACTCGCATGCGCGGGTCGCTGTCCGGGACGCTGGCGACGATGGGACCGGCCGTGCCCTATGCGATCGGCTCCAAGTACGCCTACCCCGATCGGCCCGCGATCGCGCTCGTCGGCGACGGAGCGATGCAGATGAACGGCCTGGCCGAGCTGATCACGATCAGCCGCTACTGGCAGCAGTGGGACGACCCGCGATGCGTCATCTGCGTGCTCCACAACAACGACCTCAACCAGGTCACCTGGGAGCTACGCGCGATGGCCGGCGAGCCGAAGTTCGAGGAGTCGCAGGTGATTCCGGACCTGTCGTACGCCGGGTTCGCCCGTGGACTCGGCCTCGAGGGTCTGGAGGTCGACAAGCCCGAGGACCTCGGCCCGGCCTGGGATCAGGCGCTGAATGCCGGTCGGCCGGTCGTGCTCGACGTACGCTGCGACCCGAATGTCCCGCCGATTCCGCCGCACGCGACGTTCGAGCAGATCAAGGCGACGACAGAGGCGGTGCTGAAGGGCGATCCGGATGCCTGGGACATCGTCTCCAAGGGCGTCAAGACGAAGATGACCGAGTTCTTCCACCGCGGTGGCGGCAACTGACATCGGCATCGGGACGGCGATGGGGGAGGCACATTTCCGACGCGCCTCGATCGCATCCCGTCGTCGGTGTCAGTGAGCTCCGGCCACGTCCTCGCGCTGGTGGGATCCGGCGGCCATTCGAGCCGGTCGGATCCCACCGAGGCGGGAGGTGTCGATCCGCTGCGAAGCCCTCCGCGTGACCGCCATGATCTGTGCATAGCGTTCACGTCCGGCTCTGGTTCCGAGGACGTATCCGGCCCCGAACACGGCAGCGGCGGCGACGATCCTCATTCGGCGTCCTCCTCCTGACCGTTGCGCGCCCGCGATGCGGCTGCGCTGACCAGCAGGATGCCGGCGATGATGCCGACGGCCGCGAGCCCAGACTTCAGGGCACGGGGCGGATCCTCCACCGTCTTCTCGAGCTCTTCCACCGTCTTCTCGAGCGTGCTCTTCCTGCGGAATGGGTTCTTCATCGAGATCTCCCTACATACCGCGTTGTGCTCACCGAGCCGGCCGAGTGTTCTCGGCCCGTTCGGCCGCAGAGGTACCTTCCTCTGTCGCAACGCAGGTACCCAGGGAGTGCTGGCCTTAACGGAGCGTGATGAGACCCGCCCCGTTGTCGTGCGGCTTGTCCGATCGGCGCTAGGCGTCGGACTCGTCGCCGTCGCCGTCGCCGCGGCCGACCCGGCCGATGGTGCGCCGGTAGATGGCCACCACCACG
>DATFRX010000307.1:0-3224 GCA_035262905.1 Nocardioidaceae bacterium | reverse complement strand
AGCGGTGCACGCTGTCGAACCCCGACGACTGGCTGGCCGCCGAAGGCCCCGGCGCCCACTATCTGATCGGCGACGTCGAGCCCGACTCCGCCTGAGCCGGCCCACCGATGCGCGCCTTCGGTTTTGCGCAGTCGTTGTGGGTCCGAAGTCCCGTTGACCAACAACAAGTGCGCAAAACCGAGGACCGGCTCAGGCCTCGGCCGCGCGGAGACGGTTGCGCATCGTGCTGAAGCCCCTCAGCGAGCGGCAGGCGACCATCGCGGCACAGAGGCCGAGCAGGGCGTTCACGGCCGTCACACCGGCCTGCATGCCGATCGAGAACGAGACGACGGCGGCTCCGGAGGCCGCCTGGCTGAGTGCGTAGGCCAGCAGCACCTGCTGCGTGCCTGCCCCACCCGGTGTGAGCGCCACGACCGTCGACATGCCGGCGACGACCATCACGAACGCCGCCACCAGCGGCGAGGCCGGCAGACCGAACGCGGCCAACAGGCTCATCACGACGCCGATTCGGCAGCCGAAGCCGATCGCCTGCAGGAGTGCCACATGGGACAGGTAGCGGCGCGGCGTCCGGAAGATCGCGCCGCCCTGGCGCACCCGGTGCAGGAAGCACTGCATCCGGCAGTGCACGCGCCGGATGAGGAACCAGCCGAGGGCGGCGACGGCGGCCCCGAGACCAGCGGCGAGCAGCGCGTGGTCGGTGAACCATTCCGCGGTCGATGCCATCGCCGCGAAGTCGAGCGTGATCGGCGCGGTGCCGGTTGCGCCGACGAGCAGGATGGTCGCTGCCCCGATGAACAGGTCGAAGGGTGCCATCACCGCGATCGTCGAACCGATCGTGGTCAGGCTCGAACCCTTGATCTCGGCTCGGGCCAGGCCGAGTTTGGCCGCGTCTCCCCCGCGAGCGGGTACGACGGCGTTCAGCGCGACGCCGGTGGCATACGCCGCGGTGACGCCCACGAACGGCACCCGATTCTCCGGGTAAGCGGCCGCAAGGACGTTGCGCCAGGCCAGCGATCGGAGCAGGTGGTTTGTCACGTGCAGCAGCGCGGCGAGCAGGAGCAGCCGCGGGTCGACGTTGGCGAACGTGTCGGCGACGCTCTCAGCGTGGCCGAAGGCGCCGTCGAGGAAGCTCAGCATCTCAGCTCGCCTCCTTGGCCTCGGTACGACGAAGCAAGGGTGCCAGCACCTCGTAGTGGTCGGTGATCAGCCCGTCGACTCCCCAGGATCGGAGCCGGCGTACGTCCGCGACCGAGCCCACCGGCCAAGTCATGAGCACGTCGGCGCGGCGGTGCAGGTCAGCGACCCGCTGCCGGCTGAGCAGCTTCTGATCGATCGAGACTCCATAGACCGGCTCGGCCGCGAGCCGCTTGCGCAGCGACTGGAGCTGGCGCAGGCTGCCGACCGAGTGGACGATTCGGACGTTCTCGAGATCCCGCATCGGTTCGAGTTGTACCCAATTTCCCGCACAACACAAGGTCAACTTCCGCGGTTGTTCCCGCAATGCGGCGGCGACCGAGGTGCCGAGTCGCGGGTCCGATCCCTTGAAATCGAGCATCAGGGTGGTCGACGGGGCTGCCGCTTCGAGCAACTGCTCGAGCAGCAGCCGATGTGTCCGCGGGGAGGCCACGCTCCATTTATCCCACAACAGTGGGATCGGGCCGAGGGTTTTCAGGTGACGAACCTCAATCCGGCCGGCGAACAGACAAAGATCGGCCTCGACCACCGCCACCTGCGCGCGCTCGGCGCGCCGAAGCGATCCGAGATCATTGCCTGCCCGGTGTGCAACCACGAATGGTCCTTCCGGCCGGACGGCGTACAGAGCCGACGACATTGATTGTGAGTCTAAGTACCCATCGCATGGAAGCCGCCGTCCACATGAAGGATTTCCCCTGTTGTGGCCGGAAAGAAATCACTCAGCAGCGCGACCACCGATCGAGCGGTCGGTGTTTGGTCGGTTTGGTCCCAGCCGAGCGGCGCCCGCTCCTCCCAGGTCGTCTCCAGGTCCTCGATCCCGGGGATCGCCTTGGCGGCCAGCGTCTTGAGCGGCCCGGCCGACACCAGGTTGACTCGGATGCCACGCGGTCCGAGATTCCGGGCGAGGTAACGCGAGCACGACTCGAGGCCGGCCTTCGCCACGCCCATCCAGTCGTACGCCGGCCAGGCGACCGTGGCGTCGAAGGTCATGCCGACCACCGAGGACCCCGGCGTCAGCATCGGCATGGCGGCCATGGTCAGCGACTTGAGCGAGTACGCCGACACCTGCAGCGCCTGGCCCACGTCGTCCCAGGGTGCCTCGAGGAACTTGCCGCCGAGGATCGTGTCCGGGTTGCCGTACGCGATCGAGTGGACCACGCCGTCGAGCCCGTCGACATGCTCGCCGAGCCGGTCGGACAGGCTCGCGAGATGATCCTCGTTGGTCACGTCGAGCTCGATCACCGGCGCCTCCTGGGGCAGCCGGCCGACGATGCGGCGGGTGATCGAGAGGGCGCGGCCGAAGTTGGAGACGACGACCTGGGCGCCCTCCTCCTGCGCCACCTTGGCGACCGCGAAGCCGATCGAGCTGTCCACGGTCACGCCGGCGACGAGAATGCGCTTGCCTTCGAGGATTCCCACGTCAGGTCCTTCCTTGGGCGAACAGGGTGCTGCGATCAGTGGATCAGTGGCCCATGCCGAGGCCACCGTCGACCGGGATGACCGCACCGCTGATGTAGCCGGCCTCGTCGGACGCGAGGAACCGTACGACTCCGGCGACCTCCTCGGAGGTGGCGTAGCGGCGCAGCGGAATCTGCTCCAGATACTCGGCCTTCTTGTCCTCCGAAAGCACGTCGGTCAGCGCAGTCTCGATGAAGCCCGGCGCGACCACGTTGGCCGTGATGTTGCGGCTGCCGAGCTCACGGGCCATCGACCGAGCCATGCCGACCATGCCTGCCTTGCTCGCGGCGTAGTTGACCTGCCCGGCGCTACCAAGCAGTCCGACGACCGATGAGATGAAGATGATCCGGCCGCGCCGCATCCGCAGCATGCCGCGGGCGACCCGCTTCGCGACCCGGTAGGCGCCGGTGAGATTGGTGTCGATGACCGACGACCAGTCCTCGTCGCTCATCCGCAGCAGCAGGGTGTCGCGGGTGATGCCGGCGTTGGCGACCAGGACCTCGACCGGGCCCTGCTGCTCGGTGACGGCGTCGACCGCGGCGTCGACCTGGGCGCCGTCGGTGACGTCGCAG
>DATFRX010000306.1:0-14786 GCA_035262905.1 Nocardioidaceae bacterium | reverse complement strand
CGGCGGCGGCGCAGCTCGATCGCCTCGCGGACCAGCGACACCACGTCGTCGACGGCGGCGTCGATCGGCTCCGCGCCGGTGTCCCAGTGATCGGCCGACACGGGCTTGCGTGCCTCGATCTCGGGCGTGCTCTTGATGGCGCGCTGCTGGATCAGCAGCTGCATACCGTTGACGGCGTCGGCCGCCGCGTCCAGCACCTGCTTCGGGTCCGGCGGCTCGAGCGTCTCGACCGTGGTGGGCTCGACGTCGAGATCGGTCAGCTCGCCGATCACCGGGCAGTGGTGCCGTGCGATGGCGTCGGCCATGGTCCGGTTCCAGTCGAGGGAGAACTCGCCGAGCTGCCGGTTCATCGACATCTTCGGCTCGTCGCGACGGGCGGCCAGGATCCGCTTGCAAAGATGCCGCTTGACCGTACGGCCGTACGTCGTCTGCTCTAGGTCGGTGAGATGGGCGTTGACCCGGCGCATCAGGTCGGCCGAGGCATACCCGAGGGAGACGTTGCGCTCGCCGGGCAGCGCCGGGAACCGCTCCGGGTCGACGCCGATCACCGAGGCGAACCGGTGCCACAGCAGATCCGGTGACGCGCCCGGTGCCGGCACCAATACGACGTGGATCCGTTCCGACGGAACCGCGCCGGACCACGACCGGAGGATGCGGGGGATGTTGAGTGCCCGCTGAAACGCCCGCCAGGCCGGATTGTCCCGATCCTCACCGGCGAGTACGGCGGTGGCGTACTCCTGCCAGGATGCGACGTCGCGGTTCTGGGTCGACTCCTGCCACTGCGCGGGGATGACCCGTGACGCATCGCGGACGGTGAGGATGACATGCACCTCGGCTGACTTGAGGGAGTCGACGACCTTCTTCGCCCGGTCGCGTCGCGCGAAGCTCATGAACTCCATCGACATCACGCTGGCCCGCCCGTCGTGCTGCAGCATCTCGTCGCGCAGCCGATCCCAGGCGCCGTCGGCCCGGTGGGCGATCTCGGGACTGACATGGAGTCCCAGCACGTCCTTGGTCCCCATGACCTGATCGGACCAGCCGTTGGCACCGGGGAACAGGATGCCGTCGTCCGCCAGCGCGGCCTTGTGCTGGCGGAGCACCTCTTGGAGGTAGCTGGTACCGGTCTTCATCGCACCGATATGCAAGAAGACCTTGGATGTTTGGCGAGCCACGAAGGAAGAAAATACGCGTCCCCCGCGAGGATTACACGCCGAGGTAGGCCAAAACCGCCAGTACGCGTCGGTTGTCGTCGTCCGAGACGGCCAGATCGAGCTTGGTGAAGATGGCGTTGCTGTGCTTGCTGACCGCCTTCTCGGTGATGAACAGGCGGCCGGCGATCGCCGCGTTGGACCGGCCTTCGGCCATCAGTCCGAGCACCTCACGCTCGCGCGCCGTGAGCCGGCCCATTGGCTCGTCCTGGTCACGCTTGGCCAGCAGCGACGCCACCACCTCGGGGTCCAGGACCGTCCCACCGTCGGCGACCCGGCGTACGGCGTCGACGAACTGCGCCACGTCGGAGACCCGGTCCTTGAGGAGGTAGCCGATCGCCCCGTCGCCACTGCCCAGCAACTCCCGGGCGTACAGCTGTTCGACGTACTGCGAGAGCACCAGGATCGGCAGGCTGGGCCGCTCGGCACGGGCCTCGATCGCGGCCCGGAGTCCCTCGTCGGTGAACGTCGGTGGCAGTCGGACGTCCACGACGGCGACATCGATGTCCGGCTTCTGCAGCTCGCGGGACAGGCTCGGCGCGTTGTCGACCGCCCCGACGACCTCGAACTCGTGTGCCTCGAGGATCCGGGTCAGACCGTCGCGGAGCAGGGCAAGATCCTCGGCGAGGACGACGCGCACGGCAGCTCCCGTCTGCACAGGTACGTGACGTTGCACGATACCTGGCGACAGGAGCTGTTTTCCCCTGAGATCGGAGTGACGACGCGGTCAGTCGCTGGTCGGTGCCGGTGCCTCGGACAACTCGCAGGGCAGCTCCATCCGCACCACGGTCGGACCGCCCTCGGGGCTCGACACCGTCATCGTGCCGTCGAAGGCCGCGAGCCGGCGGCCGATCCCGGTGAGTCCGGTGCCGCCGTCGAGTCGCGCCCCGCCACGTCCGTCGTCGCCGACCTCGATCCGAAGTCGGCCGGCCTCGTAGCCGAGATCGATCCAGGCGTGCCGAGCCTCGCTGTGCTTGCCGATGTTGGCCAGGCACTCCGCGACCCCGAAGTACGCCGCTGACTCGATCGGCGCCTCCGGCCGTCCTTCCAGCCGGACCGACACGACGACCGGGATCGCCATGTCGAGGGCCAGCGCCTGGACGGCACCGGCGAGTCCCCGGTCGGCGAGCACCGGTGGGTGGATGCCGCGTACGACCGAGCGCAGGTCGCCGAGGGCGGCGGTCGTGGTCGTACGCGCCTCGGCCAGCAGCCGCTTGGCCTCCTCGGGGTTGTTGGCCATCAGTTCGTCGGCCAGACCCAGGCTCATGCCGAGCGCCACCAGGCGGGCCTGCGCACCGTCGTGCAGATCGCGTTCGATCCGGCGCAGCTCCGACGCGGAGTAGTCGACGGTCTCGGCGCGGGTCTCCTCCAGGGTCGCGACCCGCGTCTCGAGCTCCTCGGTGCGGGTGGGCTTCAGCAGCGCCCGGTCGATGTGGCAGCGGGCCTTGATCAGCGCGGGCGACACCCACCAGCCCAGCGCCAGACCGATCAGGGCCGGGATCCACTCCAGGAACGCCTTGGCCTGGGTGTCGATGGTGATGAAGCCGTAGTCGTCGTTGAACGTGCCGGCCGGCGTCACCCAGAACAGGAACGGATAGATCGCGTAGAAGAAGAAGGCCAGCATCAGCGACAGGGCGAGGATCGAGAGCACGAAGCCCGCGGTCATCGACACCAGCAGCCACAGCAGGTCGCGCCAGTTCGCCGGGTCGCGGGCCCAGTCGCGCAGCAGCATGACCAGGCCCGGGCCGGAGCGTGGGCGGTACGGCGACGGGATCGGCTCGCCAAGCACCTTGCCGGCGATCCACCGGTGCGCCCGCGCGACCTGGTGGGTCAGCGGGATCGAGACGAGCAGCAGGGCGATGCCGGCCGTCACGAGGATGAGCGGCAGGCCCACGACGGTGAGGACGAACAGCCCCACACAGGCGCCGAACATCAGGACTTGGAGGCCGGCGTACCCGGCGAGTGCGCCGCGCCAAGCCAGCGCCGATCCGAAACTTCTCATGGCTCCATTGTTGACCCGGGGGTCGGTGCGGACAGTGGGCTTAGGCCCACCCCGGCTGTGGTTCTAGCCCTCCTGTTTCTCGTACGCGTGAGGCCGAGGCTCGATGTGGAGGAGAAAACGAGCCGAAAGGTCGAACGATGAAATCCATGACAGTGCGGGCGGCGCGCTGGAGTGCAACCCACCCGTGGCGTGCCATGTTGCTGTGGCTGGTATTCGTGGCCGCCACGGTCGCAACCGCAAGCGCCGTACCTACGCAACAGATGAACGAAGCCGACTCCCGCGTCGGCGAATCCGGCGTGGCCGACAAGATCGTCACCGACGGCGGACTGAGCGACCCGCTCACCGAGAACGTGCTCATCACCAGTCCGAACGGCCAGCTCGATCGATCGGCCGCCGAGGCCGCCGGTCACGAGGTCCGGCAGCAGATGGGCGATCTCTCGCAGGTGGCCAACGTCGGCAAGCCAGTGTGGTCCGAGGATGGTCAGGCGCTGCTGGTGCCGGTCGAGCTGGCCACCAAGGACGAGGACCAGGCCGACACCGACGTCGAGGCACTGCTCGATGTCACCGACAACGTGCAGGCCGCGCATCCGAATCTCGACGTCGAACAGGGCGGCACCGCTTCGCTCGACGTGGCGATCTGGGACCAGGTCGGCAGCGACCTGGCCGCCTCGGAGCGGCTGAGCCTCCCGATCGCGTTCGGGATCATGCTGCTGGCCTTCGCCGCATTGATCGCGGCAGCCATCCCCGTGCTGCTGGCGTTCTCGTCGGTGATGGCGGCGCTCGGCATCTACGCCGCGATCTCGTACTGGGTCCCCGACGGCGGCAGTGTGGCCAACGTCGTGCTGCTGTTGGGCATGGCGGTCGGCGTCGACTACTCGCTGTTCTATCTGAAGCGGGAACGCGAGGAGCGGCGCAAGGGCCACAGCACCATCGACGCGGTGGAGATCGCCGCAGCGACGTCGGGTCGCTCGATCGTCGTGTCGGGCTTCGCGGTCATCGTGTCGATGGCTGGGCTCTACATCACCGGCGTCGGCGAGTTCGCCTCGATCGCCACCGGCGCGATTCTGGTCGTCGCCGTGGCGGTGCTCGGCTCGGTGACCGTACTGCCGGCGCTGCTCGCCAAGCTCGGTCGCTGGGTGGACCGGCCGCGGGTGCCGCTGCTGTGGCGGCTCAGCCGGCGGATCGGTCCGGGCGGCATCAGCCGTCGCATCCTCGGGCCGGTCATGCGCCACCCGACCGGTGCGCTGGTCGTGTCGACCGTGGCGCTCGGTGCTCTCGCGGCTCCGGCGCTCGGGATGAAGATCGACGACGGTGGTCTGACCACGCTGCCGAGGAGCATCCCGACCGTCCAGGTCCTGAACAAGACGACCGACCACTTCCCGTCGGAGGGTTCGTCCTACACCGTCGCCGTGCGTACGACGCCGGAGCGGATGCCCGACACGGTCGCGGCACTGCACGACCTGGCCGACGCCGGTGTGGCCGACGGTGACTTCGTGTTGCCGCACGGATCTGCCGTCCGCGTGTCGAAGGACGACACGGCTGCGGTACTCACCCTGGTGTCCCCGACCGAGGAGGGCAGCGACGCCAGTACGGCCGCGTTGCATCAGCTGCGCGACAACCTGGTGCCGCAGTACGTCGACCCGGTCGATGCGCAGGAGCAGGCGGTCGGCGGCGACGTCGCCGAGTCGCAGGACTTCGCGCAGAACCAACGCGACAGCCTGCCGCTGGTGCTGGCGTTCGTGCTCGGGCTCACCATGCTGATGATGGTCATCACCTTCCGCAGCGTGGTGATCGCCCTGGTGACGACGCTGCTCAACCTGCTGTCGGCAGCGGCCGCGTTCGGAGTCCTGACGCTGGTCTTCCAGCACACCTGGGCCGAGGGCCTGCTGGGCTTCACGTCCGCCGGGTTCGTCATCACCTGGATCCCGTTGTTCGTCTTCGTGATCCTGGTGGGCCTGTCGATGGACTACCACGTGTTCGTCCTGAGCCGGGTCCGGGAAGGCATCCGTCGTGGCCTGTCGCCACGCGAGGCGGTCCAGGCCGGTGTGACCGAGACGGCGGGTGTGGTGACCAGTGCCGCCGCCGTGATGGTCGCCGTGTTCGGCATCTTCGCGACGCTGGGCATGCTCGAGATGAAGCAGATGGGAGTCGGCCTCGCGGCCGCGATCCTGATCGACGCAACCCTCGTACGCGTCGTGATGCTGCCGTCGATCCTGGCCCTGCTGGGTCGGGCGGCCTGGTGGCCGTCACGGATCGAGCGCCAGGCGGTCGCCGAGACCCGGAGCGAGGTGCCGGAGCTGGTCGGCTGATCGAGCCAATCAGCGCGACGTCCCGCGGACTGTGGGTGGATCACCGCTCACGCCGCGGGACGTCGCGTTGTCGTCACGAGTCCGCTGGTTGGGACGGGTCGCGCCCGATCGCGGTCGACGGAGTCGTCAAAGCACAGAACGGGGTTGTGGCCTTGTGCCGGAACCACCATGCTGTCCTGCGAAAGTCTGCCGGGCGGCTGCCTGTCGCCCGACCCGAGTCGGTCGAGGAGGCCGCACAATGCCTGTGGATATAGGCAGTATCAAGAGGAACGACCAGATCGCAGGCGCCGCCGCCATCCTGGCGTTCATCTTCGCGCTGATTCCTGGCGTGGTGACTGCGAGTTTGAAGGACAACTTCAAGGACGCGGCCGGAGCCGCCGGCCTTGATACGTCCGACGGGGTCAACCTCTGGCACGGCTTCGGCGTGCTGGCCGGGCTGCTCCTGCTGGTCGGCGTCGCCGGCATCGTCGCCGCCATCTTGGAGCGCTCCGAGTTGCAGTCGCTCCCCGTCCGTTGGATCACCACCGGCGTCTGGGCGCTCACGACGCTGCTGGTGCTGATCTACGGCTTCACCTACGACGGGGGCGCGCCCGCGGGAGCCGACCGGTTCGTTGACATCGGTCCCGGCTTCGTGGGCTACCTGCTGATGCTGCTGTGCGTCGTCACCACGGTCTTCGTGGCGCTCGGTGCGCAGGAGAGCGGCGAGAAGCTGCCCGGTCGCAGCCAGACCACCGGAGAGGCCTCCCCGCCCCCGGCCGCCTGAGCTGACTGAGCCAGCGCCGCCCCGCCATCGACTTGGCGGGGCGGCGTTCGCATGTGACGGGCGCCGGCGGCGTCCCGCGTGTACGCAATGTTGGCGTGAGATTCAGCTTCTGCTCGGCGCAGTTCCTGAATCTCGCGCCAACTCTCCGACTCCGGCCGTGGCAGGCTGGACAGCGGCCCACCCGTACTCCGAAGGAGCCCCGCATGGAATACGTACGCCTCGGTACGACCGGCCTCAAGGTCTCGCGGATCTGTCTCGGGATGATGACGTACGGGGATCCGGCGCAGCGGGAGTGGTTCCTCGACGAAGCCGCCGCCGAGCCGATCGTGCGCCAGGCGGTCGACGCCGGAATCACGTTCTACGACACCGCCGACGTCTACTCGCGTGGCGTCAGCGAGGAGATCACCGGTCATCTGCTCGGCAAGCTGTTCGCCAACCGGGACGACTACGTCCTCGCGACCAAGGTGTTCTCGACGATGGGCGACGGGCCCAACGAGCGCGGTCTGTCGCGCAAGCACATCCTCGCCAGCATCGACGACTCGCTGCGCCGGCTCCAGACCGACTACGTCGACCTCTACCAGATCCATCGCTTCGACGCGGAGACGCCGGTCGAGGAGACGATGGAGGCACTCAACGACGTCGTACGCGCTGGCAAGGCCCGCTACATCGGCGCATCCAGCATGTACGCCTGGCAGTTCTCGTCGATGCAGCACGCCGCCCGATCGCATGGCTGGACGCCGTTCGTGTCGATGCAGAACCACTACAACCTCATCTATCGCGAGGAAGAGCGCGAGATGTTGCCGCTCTGCCGGCACGAGGGCGTCGGCGTCATCCCGTGGAGTCCGCTCGCCCGTGGCTGGCTGACCCGACCTCGCTCAGAGAGCGCCGACGGTGCCACGGCCCGGTCGCGATCAGACGCCTTCGCGCAGCGGATGTACGAGGACAGCGACTACGTCGTCACCGACCGGGTCGCGGAGCTCGCCGATGCGCGTGGCCTGCCGATGGCGCAGATCGCGCTGGCCTGGCTGCTGTCACGGCCCGGCGTCACCGCGCCGATTATCGGGGCGTCGAAGTCGCACCACGTCGACGACGCCGTCGCCGCGGTCGAATTGGAGCTCACCGACGACGAGATCGCGCGACTCGAGGAGCCGTACGAGCCGCATCCGGTGCTCGGCCACTCCTGAATCGGCCGATCGCTACGACAGGTGGACGGGCGGCTCGATGAGCTTCGGGTCGAGCCGCTCGCCCTGCGCCGGGATCCGGCGGGGTCCCTCACCGTCACCGGCCGGCAGCCAGTGGCGTACTCGCCGCTCGATCCCGATCGGATAGACCGTCAGGCTGCCGTCGGGGTCGATTCGCAGTCGCAGGAATCCCTTGTAGTCCTCGATCGACTGGGCCGCGAACAGTTCGTTGACGTTGACGCCGAAGCGGCCCACGACGAGTAGCCACAGCGCGAGCACCTCGGCCGACAAGTAGCCCGCGATCACGGATGCGACTGCGACCGCGGCCACCACGGCGCCGTCCGACCAGCCGTCGGTCAGCGCGTCGCAGATCTCGGCCACGCCGAACGACACGGCCAACTGCGGCACCGCGAGGGAGACGCCCCAGACCCGTACCGCCCAGGACTCGATGCGTCGCGGCCGGGCGAAGGCGAGGCAGGCCACCACCACGAGCGCGACCAGGCCAACGAGGACCGCCAGCAGATCCTTCATCGCCGCCGAGATGATCCCGGCCTGCAACAGCGCAAGCAGCCACGGCAGCCCCGGATTGCGGAAAGGCAGTCGCCACACGCCACGCGCCAGCGACCGGGACCGCTCGGGGCTCGGCCACCGCGACCGCAGCCGATAGGACCGGGTGTCGTGGCGCGACGCCTTGGGGTCGGCGAGTCGCAGCGGGACAGCCAGCTCCTCGTCCATCGGATCGGTCGCAGCCAGATAGGCGCCGCCGTGGCCCGACGTGATCAGGGTCTGCGGCCGATCGCCGTCGAGGTGGGTCGAGTAGCGCGCGTAGTGATGGACGTCGCCGGTGAGGATGAGCGGGATGCGCACGTCACGTCCGGCGAGTGCGTACTTGAGGAAGTGTGTGAGCTGGTCCATGCCGGCGTGCTTCTCGGGATCGAAGTGATACCACGCCGGCTTCGCCGTGCACAGGATCAGCCGATCGCCGTCGGCCATCTGCTCCCCGACCTCGCGGAAGTACTCCAGCTGCGGCCGGTCGATGTAGGTGTCGAGCTGGATGTCGAGGCCGAACAGCCACCACCGGTGCGGCAGCCGCAGCGCGAAGTAGGACCGAAGCTGCTGGGTGTCCCATCCCCCCATCCGCTGGGTCTGCCCGAACACCCGCAGGAACGACGTGAGTCCGTCGTACCAGTCGTGGTTGCCAGGGACCGCGTACGCGACCGGCCGAGGATCGCTCGCGGGGAGTGCGGCTGCATAGACATCGGTGGTGCGTCGCTCGTAGTTGCGGACGTCGCCGGTCGGATAGACCTCGTCACCGCCCATCACCAGGATCGATCCGCGCTTGAGCAGATCGCGGTCGCTGCCGTCGAGGTCGGTCAGGTCGCCGGCCAGCAGGCTCGCCACGGAGTACGTCGCGTCGAAGCCGTCGCCGATGTCACTGACGTAGTCCAGCCAGTACGGCTCGCCAGCGCTGACCTCGCCGGTGTGGTCGAAGCACACGCCCTGGTCGAAGCTCGGACCCTGCTGGATCTCGCGCTTGTCGACGTACTGGCCGAACAGGGATCCAAGCAGCACCTTGAGTCCGGTGCGGCCGAGCTCGGTCGGCGACAGCCATCGGACGGCGGGAGCCGGATCGAGCGGGCGAGTGTAGGGAGTTGGAGTCGGGGTCGCGGGGGGATCGGGCGCATCCACGCGCCTTATCTTCTTGGGTCGCGCCCGGCCGCGTCGAGAGGTTGGCGCGTGTCCTTTGGTATCAACTTGATACCATGAGGTCATGGCACTGACATTGCGCACCGATGTCGAGCTTGAGGCCGCCCTGTCCGCCCTCGCCGAGGAGGAAGGCACGTCGCGCCAAGAGGTCATCCGGCGGTCGGTGCTGGAGCGGTACGAGCGATCGAGGCACTCGAGCCGGGTCGACGAGGCGTCGGCCCGAATGCGCGAGCGCTGGGCTGACGTGCTCGACCGCTTGGGCACCGTGTGAGCCAGGTCGAGTACCTCGACCTCGAGGACCTGCTGCGACTCGTACGCGATCTGGAAGCCGGACCGGTTCGGGATCTCGGTCTCCTCGATTCCGCTGCTGGGCGGCCGCGCGCGAGTGCCTTCGGCGCCGACGCCTACCCGACGCTGGAGCTGAAGGCGGCGGCCCTGCTGCACTCCATTGCGCGCAACCATGCACTGGTCGATGGGAACAAGCGGCTGGCCTGGCTCGCGACCGTGGTGTTCCTCGACATCAACCGGTACACGACCGGTGTCGACGACGAGGCTGCGTTCAAGCTGGTGATGAGCGTGGCCGAGGGTCTTGACGATATCGAGGAGATCGGCCGCCGGTTGCGGGCGGCTCCCCAGTGACTGAACGGTCTGGCAGAGTGGCCGACATGGCCCACACCCGCGACCACCGCAGCGTGTCCATCGAACGCAAGTCGAACGGGCGGTTCACCATCACCAACGCCCGCAACGGCCACGTCACGATCGGCACCGGCGATGATGCCGACTTCACCCCGACCGAGCTGTTCCTCGGAGCACTCGGCGCGTGTACGGCGGTCGACGTGGACATCCTGACGTCGCGGCGGGCGGAGCCGGAGGCGTTCCAGGTCGAGGTCAACGCGAAGAAGGTGCGCGACGAGATCGGCAACCACCTCACCGACATCGCGGTCATCTTCAAGATCCTCTTTCCCGAGGGCAAGGAAGGCGACGTCGCCCGCGCGATCTTGCCCGATGCCGTCGAGAAGTCCCACGACCGGCTCTGCACCGTCGGTCGTACGGTCGAGAGCGGCGCCTCGATCTCGACCAGAGTCGACTAGCTCATGGAGCTGCGGATCTTCACCGAGCCCCAGCAGGGCGCCAGCTATGACGACCTGCTCCGGATCGCCAAGGCCACCGAGGATCTCGGCTTCGACGCGTTCTTCCGCTCCGACCACTACCTGTCGATGGGCGGCGACGGCCGACCCGGTCCGACCGACGCTTGGGTGACGTTGGGCGGGCTGGCCCGTGAGACCTCGCGGATCCGGCTCGGCACCCTGATGACGGCGGCGACCTTCCGGCTGCCCGGGCCGCTCGCGATCGCAGTGGCCCAGGTCGACCAGATGAGTGGGGGGCGTGTCGAGTTCGGCATCGGCGCCGGCTGGTTCCAGCAGGAGCACGACGCGTACGGGATCCCGTTCCCCTCGACACCGGGACGCTTCGATTTGCTCGAGGAGCAGCTGGCGATCCTGACCGGGCTCTGGGAGACGCCAGACGGTGAGACCTTCTCCTACGAGGGCAAGCACTACCGGCTGCAGGACTCACCGGCGCTCCCGCAGCCGGTGCAACGGCCGCGGCCGCCGGTCATCGTGGGTGGCGTCGGCGCCCGTCGTACACCCGCGCTCGCTGCCCGCTACGCCGACGAGTTCAACGTGCCGTTCCGCAATCTCGAGCCGACCCGCGCGGCGTACGGCCGGGTCAGAGCCGCGTGCGAGGCGGCTGGCCGGTCGCTCGACTCGATGCGGTTCTCGGTCGCGCAGACCGTCGGTGTCGGCCGCGATGACGCCGAGGCGCGTCGGCGGGCCGATGCCATCGGCTACGACGTGGACGACCTGCGGGCGAACGGCATCGCCGGCACTCCGCAGGAGGTCGTGGACAAGCTCGGCATGTTCGCCGCGGCGGGTGCGACCCGGGCGTACCTCCAGGTGCTCGATCTCTCCGACCTGGACCATCTCGCGCTGATCGCCGATCAGGTCGCGCCGAAGGTTGCCGACGAGTGACCGATCGGCAGCAGGTCCGCGACTGGATCGACGCGTATGAGCGGGCCTGGCGTACCGCCGGTGTCGACCCGCTGCGGGAGCTTTTCACCGAGGACGCCGGCTATCGACAGGGTCCCTATCACCAGCCGGTCGTCGGACTCCGTGCGATCGGGGAGATGTGGGATTCCGAGCGGGCCGGCGCCGACGAAGCGTTCACGATGGCCTACGACCTGGTCGCGGTCGACGGCGACACCGCTGTGGTCCGCGTCGAGGTGAACTACGGCGAGCCGGTGCCGCAGGAGTTCCTCGACCTGTGGATCATGCGATTCGCCGCCGACGGCCGCTGCTGCCACTTCGAGGAGTGGCCCTACTGGCCGGACGCCACCACCTTCGAGCCGGACTGATCGCTCGCGGCTAGCCCTTGCAGGCGTCGTGTACGACGTCGAGGATCTCGCTCTGCACGTGCAGCGGCGGCGTCACGATGACCCGTTGGACCGGCGCGTTGCCGTGTCGGGCGAAGATGCTGAGCAGGAAGCTCTGGGTGGCGCCGGACAAACCGTGGTCGTCGCAGCGGTTGGTGGAGCCGAACAGGAGCGGAGTCCGCAGCTTCGACTCGTTGCCGGCGAGCGTCCCCACCGGATGCGCGGGGTGGGCCGGCGCCATGCGCACCAGGATGCTGCCGAAGACCGACTCCACCGTGACCGGCTCCTGGCTCCCCATACGGTCGAGCTCGACGAAGCCGCGCATCTGCGGCTGGCCGTTCACCTCGGTGCGGGTCCACGGGCCGGCCAGCCGGATGCTGGAGACGGCCCGGAGCGCGGCTCCCTCGCACTCGTGCCGGTAGAGGCGGTGCACCCAGCCCACGCCTTGGGCGTCCACCTGCTCGGTGACCGGCTGGTCCTCGCCGGCGAATCGAATCTGCGCGACCGGCGCCTGCTGGGGGATGGTCGGATAGCCGGAGCAGTCCGGGTCGCCATAGAGGAACGTCAGGTCGATCGTCTGGCCCGGAGCGAAGACGCTGCCCTTGGGCGTCCAGGTCGTCTCAGGCATGCCCGGCCACACCATGTGGATCGCATCGATCGTGAACGCGCCCGCGCCACTGTTGGTGATCCGCAGCGCGATCTTGCGGGTGTTCTCCTTGGTGCGGGTCTGGATCACCGACACGTGGGCGTCCGGCGTCGCGTCGGTCGACGTAGCCGATGACGTCGGTGTCGAAGAGTCGTCGGCCTGGTCATCGTCGCCGGACGACGAACACGCGGCTGCGGTGACGAGCAGTGCAACGGCTACGGCGGCGCGAACGGCGCTCAGCATGATGCTCCCCTGCCTCGATGCCTTAACCTGATGTCGAATCTCTTGCGGTTAGGTCAGTGTTGCACGCCTCGCGGACAACCGGCAGTCGGTATTGCCGTCTCGCGCGACGCATCTTCGAAGCTAGCCGCCTCATCCGACTGCCTCGAGCGGCTGATCGAGCGGCTGATCGAGCAGCGCGGCCAGCGCCATCCGCTCCAGCAGCGACCGCATCGCGGCCGAGCTGATCCGGGCGCTGTGCGGTGTCGAGTTGAGCAGTCCGAAGCCGATCTGTACGGCCGCGCGTGCCGTGGGCCGATCGAGGTCGGGACGCAGCCGGCGTACGACGTCGACCCAGAGGTCCACGTACGACAGCTGCAGCGAACGCACCGCAGCCCGGCCCTCGACCGGCAGGTTGGACCACTCCCGCTCCTGGACCACGATCAGCGCCGGGTGGCGAAGCGCGAACTCGATGTGCCAGTCGACCAGCGCCCGCAGCGCGAGCTCTGGGGAGTCGGCCTCGGCAGCGCGACGGCGGCCCTCGGCCAGCAACTCCTCGCTGATGCTGACCAGCATCTCGGTGAGGATGGCGCTCTTGCCGGCGAAATGGCGATAGAGCGCTGGGCCCGAGATGTCGCAGGCGGCGCCGATGTCGTGCACGGACACCCCGTGGAAGCCGCGCTCAGCGAACAGCTCCGCCGCCGAGGCGAGGATCTGGTCGCGTCGCGAACTTGCCACGGCTCCGATGGTAGAGCAGAGTGGTTAATGGTTGTTAACACCGAACCGGGAGGCTTCGATGCGTGAGCTGGTCGACGAGCTCCGCGAACGGCTGGCCCGCGTCCGCGAGGGCGGCTCCCCCGCGGCCCGCGAGAAGCACACGGCTCGCGGGAAGCTGCTCGTACGCGACCGGGTCGACCGGCTGCTCGATCCCGGGTCGCCGTTCCTCGAGCTGAGCCCGCTCGCGGCCATTGGGATGTACGACGACGCCGTACCCGCGGCCGGCATCGTCACCGGCATCGGCCGGATCAGCGGCCGCGAATGCGTCGTGGTCGCCAACGACGCCACCGTCAAGGGCGGCACCTACTACCCGATGACGGTCAAGAAGCACCTCCGGGCGCAGCAGGTCGCCGCCGACAACCATCTGCCGTGCATCTACCTCGTCGACTCCGGCGGCGCATTCCTGCCGATGCAGGACGAGGTGTTCCCGGACCGGGAGCACTTCGGCCGGATCTTCTACAACCAGGCCACCCTGTCCGCTCGCGGCATCCCGCAGATCGCCGCCGTCATGGGGTCGTGCACGGCCGGTGGTGCCTATGTGCCGGCGATGTCGGACGAGTCGGTGATCGTGCGCGACGAGGGCACGATCTTCCTCGGGGGGCCGCCGTTGGTGAAGGCGGCGACGGGCGAAGTTGTGACGGCGGAGGAGCTCGGTGGGGGTGACGTGCATGCGCGCACCTCCGGGGTTGTCGACCACCTGGCTTCGGACGACGCGGAGGCGTTGGCGATTGTGCGGTCGATCGTGGGGACGGTGGAGCGCGTCGGGGCGTCCGTTGGCGGCCGGGATCGGTACCTCGATTCCGCCGCAACCAGCCTCGCTCGTTCCTCGCTCGGCGGCCAGGCCCATCCACGCGGCGGAATCGAGGTACCGACCCCGCCCGGTGCGGGGTTGCCGTCCGCTTCATCGTTGCCGTCGACTCTCGCGGCCCCGCCTCCTGCGGCGCCGGAGGAGCCCGTTGAGGATCCGGCGGAGCTGTACGACGTTGTGCCCACTGACTCTCGGGTGCCTTATGACGTCAGGGAGGTGATTCGGCGGGTCGTCGATGGGAGTCGGTTGCATGAGTTCAAGGCGCTGTATGGGGAGACGTTGGTGTGTGGGTTCGCGAGGGTGTGGGGGTATCCGGTGGCGGTGCTCGCGAACAACGGGATCTTGTTTTCGGAGTCGGCGCTGAAGGGGGCGCACTTCATCGAGTTGGCCAACGCGCGGGGGATTCCGCTGGTGTTCTTGCAAAACATCACCGGCTTCATGGTCGGGCGGGAGTACGAGAATCGCGGGATCGCCAAGGACGGCGCGAAGCTCGTGACAGCGGTGTCGTGCTCGGTCGTTCCGAAGTTCACTGTGGTCATCGGCGGCTCCTTCGGGGCCGGCAACTATGGAATGTGTGGACGGGCGTACGACCCGCGCTTCCTGTGGATGTGGCCGAACGCCCGGATCTCGGTGATGGGCGGCGAGCAGGCGGCGTCGGTGCTGGCGACGGTCCGGCGCGACGGACTCGAGGCGCGAGGCGAGTCGTGGTCGGCCGAGGACGAGGAGGCGTTCAAG
>DATFRX010000305.1:0-11949 GCA_035262905.1 Nocardioidaceae bacterium | reverse complement strand
CCTCGTGGTCCCACGGATCGTCGGCCGGGACGAGTGACGAGACTGGCGCCCAGCGGCCGGCGGCGGCAGCGGAGCTGCGGGCGGCGCGGCGCAACGTTGACATTCGGCCGACACGGTACGGATGTTGCTGGGGGCGCTTGTCGCCTGACACCCGTGCCCGGATCGCGCCGAACCCATCGGACATCAGTAATCCACGGGCGATGCCGTCCCACAGGCCTTGCTCGATGTCGTCCGGCGATCGACCCGTCGCGGTCGCCAACTCGGTCGCGAAGCAGGCGCCACGCTCCGACAGCACCTCGAGGATCTCGGCGGTCGCGCCGGCCACAGGCACCACGGCCTCGACCTCATGTCGAGCCGCCGCGAGCAGCCATGGCAGATCGGACCGCAGGACGACCGAGATCGGCGTCGCCCGCGACGGTGATCCCGGCGCCGCCGAGGGGTCGCGGTCGCTGGGAGTCAGCCGGAGCCAGGCGACGGTGCCTTCGTGGCACAGCTGGTCGAGCCAGGCGGGTTCGAATCGGCGCAGCCGACGGCGGATGAGCTCGGGCTCCCAGGCGACGGCGGCGGCCTCGTAGCCCTGGAGCTGCTCGAGGACCGCCAGCAGGCCGGCCTCGCCGACGACCTGAGTACCAGGGGCAACGTGCTGCCACCGCAGCAGGAAGCGCATGAAGTCTTGCGGAGTCGCCGACGTGACCGCGTTGCGGCGGGACTTGCGGGAGTACGAGTGCATCCGGGTCAGCAGGCGTCGGGCGACCCACTCGACGTTGCCGGAGCCGGCGGTGTAGCGGCCCTGGAAGGCGAACCCCTCAGACTGCAATGCCACCAGTCCAGCCGTGACCCGAGCCGGTGGCAGGCATGTGACGTCAGCCAGCTCGTCGACCGTCGTCACGCCGCTGATCTCGAGGTGTCCGCGCACCGCTGCGGCGACCGCAGGGTCGTCGCCGGCCAACGCACGCGCAGCCACGTCCCGCCCCTCGGTCGTGCACCACAGCGTCGCCCCGTCGTGCGAGATTGACTGCACCCGCCCCCGCGAGACCAGCTCGTCGCACAGCGCGACCCACTCGTCCCGGGCCCGAGTCACGACGAGCGACGACAGCAGATCGTGCAGATCGTCGGCCGTCACGGGAGCGGGCCGGATCTCCTCCTGGACCAACTCGATCGCCGCCGGGTCGAGCTTGCCGATCGCCGTGAGGTCGGTCGAGATGCCGCGTGGCAGTGGCACCGCACTCGTACGCCGATTCTGGATCTCGTCCTCATCGTCGAGGAATGCGAACGGGCGGGCGGTGAGGATCTCGTGGGCCAGCACCGACGGCTCGGTCGTGTCGATGCAGTGCACGGCGACCGAGCCAGCCTCGATGCGCCGCCACACCTCGATCAACCCCTCGATGTCGATCGCCTCGTGCAGGGTGTCCTCGACGGTCTGGCGTACGAGCACGTGGTCGGGCAGCTCGATCGGGCCGGATACGTTCTCCTGGCAGGCCGCGGCGTCGGGGAACACGGCGGCCATCAGGTCGTCGGACTCCATGCGCTGGATCGGCGGCGGATTGCGGCGGCCGCTGCGGAAGCGCAGCACGAGCAGCGTCCGGTTGAGGGTCCACCGCCACCGCGACTGGAACATCGGCTTGTCGAGGATGGCCTGCTCGAGCGTCTGGCGGATCGTGCGGCTGTTGAGGTAGCGGACCACCTCGTCGAGCGGGAAGCTGTGATGTGGGCCGAGCGACAGCACCACCGCGTCGTCGGTCGCGGCGGCTTGCAGCTCGAAGTTGAAAGTACGGCAGAACTTCTTGCGCAACGCCAGGCCCAGGCCGCGATTGATCCGGCCGCCGAGGGGCGAGTGGATCACGAGCTGCATGCCGCCGGTCTCGTCGAAGAACCGCTCGACCACGAGTGTCTGCTGCGTGGGCATCGCCCCGAGGGTGGCACGGCCCACGGCGATGTAGTCGACGATCATTGAGGCGGCGTCGGCGTCGATGCCCGCGGCCGAGCGCAACCAGGCGCGAGCACCGTCCGGGTCGCCGACCGCGAGACCCTCGTCTACCCGCCGACGGAGCTCGGACACCTCCTCGGACAGCTCGTCGGTGCGGGCTGGCGCTTCGCCGAGCCAGAACGGCACCGTCGGTTGCATGTCACCGGCGTCGCGCACCCGGACGACGCCGGACTCGATCCGCCGGATCTGCCAGGAGTGGGTGCCGAGCATGAACACGTCGCCGGCCATCGACTCGATCGCCCAGTCCTCGTTGACGGTGCCGATGAACGCGTCGTCGGGCTCGGCGACCACGCGATAGTCGCCGATCTCGGGGATCGCGCCGCCGGAGGTGGCCGCCGCGATCCGGGCGCTCCGGCGGGGACGCACCTCGCCGTTGATCCGATCGTGATGGAGGTACGCGCCGCGCTTGCCCCGCCCGGTCTCGACTCCGTCGCTGACCAGCGCCAGCACCTCGTCGAACTGGGTACGGGTGAGCCCGTTGTAGTGGGCGGCCCGGCGTACGAGGTCGTACAGATCGTCGACCCGCCACTCGCGAGCAGCAACCTCGGCGACGA
Organism: Nocardioidaceae bacterium; assembly: GCA_035262905.1. Lineage (GTDB taxonomy): Bacteria > Actinomycetota > Actinomycetes > Propionibacteriales > Nocardioidaceae > DATFRX01. Next base: position 9,408 of record DATFRX010000305.1, on the reverse strand, counting down.
GTTGCTGGGCGAGGATGTCGAGCGGAAGCAGCGGGACGACGATCGAGTCGAGCCGGCCCGATCGCACCGCGGTCAGCAGCGCGGTGCACTCGATGAGCTCGTCGCGGGTCATGGGGTAGAGCCGGCCCTTCGGCGTGCCGGCCCGGCTGTGGTTGGACCGGCCGACGCGCTGCAGCAGGGTGGCGATGCTGCGAGGCGATCCGATCTGGCAGACCAGCTCGACCGGCCCGATGTCGATGCCCAGCTCGAGCGAGGCCGTGGCGACCAGTGCCTTGAGATCACCCGCTCGCAGCCGCGACTCGACTCGGTAGCGGCGCTCCTTGGACAGGCTGCCATGGTGGGCGGCGACCCACTCCACACCCACCCGCTCACCCAGCTCGTGGGCGAGGCGTTCAGCCATCCGGCGGGTGTTGACGAACACCAGCGTCGTCTGGTGTTGCTCGACGTGCGCCGCGATCCGGTCGAGGATGTCGCCCATCTGCTCGGCCGACGCCACCGCCTCGAGGTCACCCTCGGGCAGCTCGAGTGCGAGATCGAGATCGCGCTGATGACCGACGTCGACGATGTCCGGCGGCTGCCGATCGCCGACCAGCAGCCGGCCGACCGTCTCGATCGGGCGCTGCGTAGCCGACAGCCCGATGCGTACCGGCCGCCGCTCGCAGAGCGCCTCCAGCCGCTCGAGCGTCAGCGCCAGGTGAGCGCCCCGCTTGTCGCGAGCGACAGCGTGGATCTCGTCGACGATCACGGTCTCCGTGGTACGCAACGCCTGGCGGCCACGCTCGCTGGTGACCAGCAGGTACAGCGACTCCGGTGTCGTCACGACGAAGCTCGGCGGCCGCCGCAGCATGGTGGCCCGCTGGGAGCTGGTCGTGTCGCCGGTACGCACGGCGACCCGGATGTCCGGCGGTGCGTAGCCGAGCTCCCGGGCCACGTCAGCGATCTCGATCAGCGGCTGCTCGAGGTTCTCGGCGATGTCGACCGCCAGTGCCTTGAGCGGCGACACATACACCGCACGGGTCACATTCGTGACGTCGTCGCCGGCCTCGTGCTCCCGGTACATCGCGTCGATCGACACGAGGAACCCGGCCAGGGTCTTGCCCGACCCGGTGGGTCCGGCGATCAGCGTGTCGTGACCGGCGGCGATGTGCGGCCAGCCTTGCGCCTGCGGCTCGGTCGGGCCGTCCGGAAAGCGCCGGCGGAACCACTCGGCCACCGCGGGATGCAGCCCCGTGAGCCGACCAGTGGGCAGCCGTCGCTCAGCAGCGGGCGCGGGCGTCGTCACCACGCCACCCATTGTGTACGCAGGGGTCTGACAGTGCCCGGCCGATTCACCCCGTACTCGCGGGGCGTGCGCTCAGGCGGTCTCCCACAGGCCAATCAGGTTGCCCTCGGTGTCAGTGAAGTAGCCCGCGAAGCCCATCTCGCCGACGGCCATCTTCTCGCCCATGGCCTTGCCGCCGGCCGCTTCGACCTTGGCCAACGCGTCGTCGACGCTCGGCACGTCGATCACGATGTTCGGTCCCTTGCCCGGGAACTGGTCGCTGCGCTCGAACATCCCGCCGTTGATGAATCCCGGTTCGGTCGGGCCCTCCTCGGGGCTGCTCGGGCCGGTCATCACGATCGTGTAGCTCATCTCCGGCATGGGCATGAGCTGCCATCCGAACGTCTCGCCGTAAAACTTCCGCGCCCGGTCACCGTCGTCGAACGGGATCTCGAAGTGCACCACTTTGCCCGACATTGCTGCCTCCCTCAGGACATGCTTTGCCCTCAGTCAACGTCGGCTCGGTACGGCGGTCAAGGAGTCCAAAGGCCCAGGTGACGAGTGTTCTTCGAGCGTTCGCCCGAGGTCTGGGAGCCACCGCCCGAATCCCCGTGGCATTCGAGGGTCTAGTGGGGCACCGCTACGTCAGCGAGCAATGCCAGGTGGTCGCTGACCCGGCGTGACCGGACGGTTCGCACGCTGTCGGCGACGAGCGCGAGGCCGCGAACGGCGATGTGGTCGATCCGCTTCCGTGGCCGCCAGGCGTGGAACGTCGCGGGTCCCCGGACGAGCTGCATCGATCCGAGCAGCGGCTCGGCGAGTACGTCTTCCGTCGTCAGGTTGAGGTCGCCCATCAGCAGCCACGGCTCCGGCATGCGCTGGAGCTCCATCGCGGCCTGTGACAGTTGCTTCCTGCCGACCTCGCTCTGGGTGGCGAAGTGGGTGGCGGCCACGGACAGCCGATGTCCGCCCACTCGGACCGTCGCCAGGATCACGTTGCGCGGCTCGATCTCGCTGGGACCGTCGAGCTCCGCGACGTCGTGGCTCTCGATCTCGCCCCGCACCAGCAGCGCGTTGCCGTACTGGCCGCCGCGGATCTGCATCGTGGGGCAGAAGACGAGGCTCATGCCCGACGCTTGGGCTGCTGCGGCTGCCAGATCGGCATGGCCTGAGCGAGGCAGCCCGACGTCGACCTCCTGCAACGCGAGCACGTCGGCCTCGAGCGCGGCACACGCCGCTGCGACTGCCTCGGCATCGCCTTGATCGCCTCGGGCCGGAGCGCCGTGCTTGAGGTTGAAGGTCGCCAGACGCAGTCGGTCGGATTCCCGCACTCAGTCAGGATGCCTTGACGATCCCGACCGAGAACGAATGGCGTCCCGGCCCGCTGCGCGCCCACACAACCGCCTACTGGAGTAGGCAGATTTCGCGGGCCAGGGCGCCATTCTCCCCTTCATTACCCCACCCCTTCGTACCCAGCTGGGTGCGGCTCATGCTCGCCAGCATTCATAGATCTCGTGCATGAATAGTCGGCGATTTTGACATTGGACTTATCAGTCGTACGCCGTCAGGCTCGATGTCATGATGACCTTCGCGATCGCAGCACTCGTCCTGATCATGCTGCCCGGCCCGGACCAGGCACTGATCACGCGCAACGCTCTGGTCGGCGGCCGGAGCGCTGGCCTGCTGACGATGTTCGGCGGCGTGCTCGGGGTGACGGTCCACGCGAGTGCGGCCGCGCTCGGGTTGTCGGCGTTGCTGCTCGCCTCGGCGAAGGCGTTTACCGTGCTCAAGATCGTCGGCGCGGCCTACCTGCTGTGGGTCGGCGTGCAGATGCTGCGCTCGGCGATCCGGTCGCGTCGGTCGCCGGACCCGTACGAGTCGGTGTCGGCGCCGCCACGACGGACCGCGTACTTGCGGCAGGGTTTCCTGTCGAATGCGCTCAATCCCAAGGTCGCGCTGTTCTTCGTCACCCTGCTGCCGCAGTTCATCTCGGCCGACAGCGGATCGCCGCGTGCCGAGGCGCTGGTGCTGTCGGCGATCTTCGCCGGGCTGTTCGTGGCCTGGTTCGGCCTGTACGCCCTGGCGGTCGACCGGCTCGGTCAGTGGCTGCGCCGGCCGCGGGTCAAGGCTCGCATCGAGCAGGTCACCGGACTGCTGCTGGTCTCCGTCGCCGTCCGACTGGCGACCGCGAGCCACTGATCTGCCGAACCCGCTGCTTCAGTTGCGAAGCGCCGCGCACACGGCGAGCACCTGGAGCTTCCGATAGGCGGTGAACATGGCCAGGTCGTCCTTCGGCGTCAACTGCCGGGTGATCGTCACCGTGACGGACCGGCGGCCGTCGCGGGTGGCGGCGGCGAACGCGGTGTAGCCGAAGGTGTTGCCGGTGTGTCCGTAGACCGTGCCGCAGCGCGTCTGGTAGCGGAAGATCGCCATGCCGGCCTTGTTCAATCCGGGCCCGGGCGGCTCGGAGTGTCCCGCGACCAGTCGGAGTTGCTTGTTCTGCAGCGACCGGTCGAACAGCCGGGCGCCGACGTAGCCACGGATGAACCGGTCCAGATCGGCCGGCGTCGACACGACTCCGCCCGAGGCGTACGCGAGTCCGGCGGCGACGATCTCGCTGATGTCATCGGGTGGCTGGCCCGGCGCCATTTCGTACCCGTGGATGAAGGGCCGTGGCATTTCGATGCCCTTCGGCAGGCTGGTCCGCCCGAGGTGCAACGGCTTCGAGACGAGCCGCCGCATCGCACCGCCGTACGACTCGCGGGTCACTGCCTGCACCATCAGGCCGACGGCCACGTTGTCGGAGTTCGAGTACTTGAAGCGGGAGCCCGGGTCGAACTTGAGGTCCTTGTGCTTGATGAAGGACAGCAGCTTGCGCGGCGGCATCGACACCGTCGGGTGCGCGATGACCTCGTTCTGGAACGCCTTGTTCTTCGTGAAGTCCGGGAGGCCGCTGGTGTGCTGCAACAGCTGGCCCAGGGTCACGTCGGCCCACGCGTTCGGGAGGTACGGCAGCCGCTGGCCGATCGTGTCGCGCAGGGACAGCCGGCCACGGTCGACCAGCGCTAGGGCGACCGCGCCGCTGAACGCCTTCGACACGCTCGCGATCCGCAGGTGGTCGTTCACCTGGATCTTGCGCCCGGTGTCGACGTCGGCCACGCCGGCGGTGAGCACGCGCCGGTCGTTGCCGCGGTGGACGACGACCACGATGCCCGGCGGACCCGTGGGTCGCTCGACGAGTGCCTCCATCGCATGCTGCAGCCGCGGATTCTGCGACCGGTCCTCCGCTCGCGCATCGGAGCTCGCCATCGCCTGGCTGCTCGGCATGGACGCTGCGAGCATCGCGGCCGCCGAGATGCCCGCCACAGCTGCGGCCCGCGCACTGAACCCTCGAGGCATGGACGCCACCTCCCCGTTCGGCCACTGCCACCCCGTCGTGACACGGCTTGTCCACCACCCTCCGAACCCGAGTCCGGGACTGGCCAGGGAAGAAGGTCCCGCCACATATGGGCGTATTGGACCCCTGACGGTCGGGCCTGATGACACGTGGGCCCACCGAGTCGCCGCCTACCGGTCAGGGCGCCGGGATGAGCTCGCGGGCGTGGTCGGTGGCGGCGAGGAGGTCGGGATCGCCGGTGCGGTCGAAGGCCTCGACGGCGGTGTCGGCGAACTTCAGCACGTGTTCGTCGCCATGCTCGGCGGCGCGTTGCAGCGAGTCCGACGCTGTGGTCCCGCCCCCGACGATGTCGGCACGCGGCGCCTGCTGGGTCGGGGCGTAGGTGGCGATCAGGGCGGCGGACGCGGCCCAGGCCGCCGTGAGGCTCGGCAGCCACTGCTCGGTCGGCAGCACCGGCAGGACGTGCCGGACGGCGTTGGGCGCGGTCGCGGTGTGGACGAGCAGCACCGGCGAGCTGTGGCCGTGGCCGAGGTACGCCGCGACCGCGGTGTCGATCAGCGACCCGAGGCGGGCCGGCACCTCGTCCGGGGTCGCCGCCGGTCGCATCGCCCGGAGACTCGACGTCCAGCCCTGGCTGCGCTCGAGCCGATCCAGCCGGTAGGCGATGAAGCCGCTCTGATCGTCGAGCCGCGTGACACCCTCCAGCGCCTCGGCTGCCGAGAGTTGGCCGCTCGGGGCCACGACGCCGGACAGCTCGCGATAGCGCGCGGCCCAGAAGGCGAGTCCGTGCGCGAGCTCGTCGAGGGTTTCGGCGGCCGGCGGGACATCGGGGTTGGCGACCAGACTTCGCACGGCGTGGCCGACCCGGATCACGCCGTGAGTGGAGCCCGCCACGATGCCCGGCAGCAGTCGCGGCCACCACTCGACGAGTACGTCGGACCATGGTCGGTCCCGCAGCTCGTGCTGGAAGAACGTCGTCCAGCTCGGCAACCGCTTGGCATCGCCCAGCGCAGCCTGCCACTGGTCGGGCCGGATGGTTGCGTCCGGAGTCGGCAGCTCGCTGAGCCGGCGGACATAGCGATCCAGCCAGCGGTCGACGTCGATGTCGAGGCCGCGGCGCACCATGACCTCCACCGCCATCGGGCCGTGGTTGGTCATCCCGTGGTTGCCCTCCTCGTCGCCGCCGTACTCCGGCCCGAAGGCATGGAGCCGGTCGTAGGCCTCGAGCAGACTCTTCGACCCTGGCGTACTCATGAGGTGCTCCTCTCGTCGAACCGATCCGCGGTACGGGAGTCTGCTCTGAGCCGAACGCTGAGTCGACGATTAGGGTGAGGGCTAATCGACAGGGAGTCCGCGTGATCCATCTGCACGTCACGGCGGTCGATCTGAGCCGGGTCCGGTTCGCGGTGTCGCCGTTGTGGGAGACGGTCACCAGCCTGCGTACGCTCGGCGCAGGCCGGCCGGGCTGGCAGCTGCATCGGGCCTGGTGCGACCGGGTGCGTGGTCGCGCCGATGGCCAGGTGGAGGAGGGCGATCTCGAGTTGTTGACCACGCTGGTTCGGCCGGCCGGCTATATCCCCGACTTCCTGGTGCCGTCGCCGCAGCGTCGATCGGTCCGGTTCGAAGCGGCGCTCGACCAGGTGGCCGCGGCGGATCCGGAGGTGGTGGCGACGGAGCTGGCGCACCTGGCCGGCCATCGAGTCGCGCAGCGGGGCCCGGGCCGGGCGCGGCGGCGGGAGCTCCTCCAGTCGCTCGTCGAGCAATCCGACGCAGGGATCGGCCGGGTCACGGCGGCCCTCGACGCCTACCACCGAGCGGCGATCGAGCCGGACTGGCCGCGGATCGAGGCACTCCTCCACGACGACATTGCCTACCGGCTCCAGCGGCTGGCCGACGGCGGAGTCGACCGGATGATGCTCGACCTGCATCCATCGGTCAGGTTCGCCGACGAGACGCTGCGGATCGTCAAGTACTACGAGGGCCACAGCGATCTCGGCGGTCGCGGACTGCTCCTGGTGCCGTGTGTGTTCGCCTGGCCGGACGTCATCGTGCTGACCGCGCAGCCGAACGTCCCGACCGTGTCGTACTCGCCACGCGGTCTCGGCCGGCTGTGGGAAGAGCATCCGGCTCCGGCCGACACGGCGCTGGCCAATGTGCTCGGTCGTACCCGGGCCGCCCTGCTGACCCAGCTGGACCTGCCGATGTCGACCACGCAGGCCGCCACCCAGCTGGCCCTGTCGGCACCCACCCTCAGCGTGCACCTCCAGGCGTTGCGCGCCGCCGGCCTGCTGAGCTCGCGTCGCGACGGCCGTCAGGTGCTCTATGCCCGGACCGAGCTCGGTGACCGGCTGCTGGCCGGTACGAGTGGCTGACCGATGACTGCGCCGGACTTATGAGGATGTAGACCGGTAACCACTGCTCGTCGGGCTGCCGGTTAGATTGGATCGGACCCGAACGGGTACGGCAGGGGAATGCGCCTTGGTGTGCTCGATATCGGATCGAACTCGGCCCAGCTGCAGATCGTGGATCTCGCGGCCGGTTCGCCGCCGCTGCCTGCGCACGGGGTCAAGAACCCGACCCTGCTGAGCGAGGAGATCAACGACCACGGCGTGATCAGCTCGGCCGGCATCGAGCGCGTGTCCCAGGCGGTCTCCGACGCGGTACGGGTGGCTGCCGAGCAGCACGTGGACCAGCTGTACCCATTCGTCACCGCCGCGATCCGAGATGCGGTGAACCGTGACGAGGTGCTCGACCGGATCGAAGCCGTCGCCGGCGTACGGCCGCAGTTCCTCACCGGTGAGCAGGAGGCCCGGCTCACCTATCTGGCGGTGCACCGGTGGTTCGGCTGGTCGTCCGGACGGCTGCTGCTCCTGGACATCGGCGGTGGCTCGATGGAGGTTGCGCTCGGCCGGGATGCGGCGCCGAGTCTGGCGCTGTCGTTGCCGCTGGGCGTCCGGCGGCTCACCAGTCAGTTCCTGGCGTCCGACCCGCCAAGCGGCAAGCAGGTCAAGCAGGTTCGCCGCCACATCCGGGACACCCTCGGCGAGGTTGCCGATCGACTGCGCTGGGAGGCTGGCCCCCGTCGCGTGGTCGCCACCTCGAAGACCTTCAAGCAGCTGGCCCGGCTCACCGGAGCGCCGCCACAGCGGAAGGGACCGTTCGTACGACGAACGATCTCGCTGGACGACCTCCGCACTTGGATACCGCGGCTGGCCGAGCTCCCCGCAAAGGAGCGCGCGGACCTGCGTGGCATCTCGTCGTCACGAGCCAAACAGATCCTCGCCGGCGCGCTCGTCGCCGAGACCACGATGGCCGTCTTGGACGTGAAGTCGACCGAGGTTTGCCCCTGGGCGCTGCGCGAGGGCATCATGCTGCGTCACCAGGAAGCGCTCACGACCGATACGGATCTGCCGCTCTATCCGCTGGAGCGAGTCCGGAATCAGCCAGAGCAGGCCAACGTGGCCACGCTGCCGACCGCGCGGCCTCCCGATCCAGCCTGATCGATCGCGGCCGGCCGCGCGATCCCTGCTGGTCGCCTACCGAGCCTCGGTCAGTTACCGGTTCCCGAGCACCTGGTCGCAGGACACGCACAAGACCTGGCGTGTCGCCTCTTTAGTCGGCGAAGCCATCGAGTCCTGCTCGAAACGCCGCTTGTCCATCACCATGTGTTGATCACAGACTCCGGCCCCGCAGTTGGTGCAAACGGCTAGCGCCGGCACGGTCTGACCCTCTTGTGCGCTGTCGTAGCAGTTCATTCCTGTCCCTCCGTATGGCGTGCTCATCCGCGAGGAGGCGACCAACGGGTCGGGACTCCCGGAGTTCAGGTACCCACCATGATCGCAGCACAAACGCAATGCGGCGACACCCCTGGACACTCCACAAAGCGCGTGATTCAGTACCAATGGTGATCGTTTGTGTGCCCGCAACGAATCCGGAGTGGGTCCGCGAGGACGAGAGGACGTAACCGCCATGGCCGACCCGTACATCAGCTACGTCCCGCTGGAGAGCATGGACGAGCGCATGCAGGAGGAGATGCACCGCTGCGCTCGTGATGGCACCCCGCGGCCGGAGAGCTCGGCGGTCCGTGCCCATGCGCCGAACGCGTTCTGGGCCTTCGCCGACTCCTGGAAGTCGACCTTCCACGAGGGCGTCTGCGACCACGCGATCAAGGACCTTTGCCGGGTCTACATCTCGCGTACGGTCAAGTGCGAGTTCTGCGGCAACCAGCGCTCCATGAAGGCGTCGGCCGCCGGACTGGAGGAGGCGCAGTACGACGAGCTGCTGAACTTCGAGTCCTCGGACAAGTACGACGACCGCCAGAAGGCTGCCCTCGCATACGCGCAGGCGATCGCCTGGGGCGAGCAGGACCTCGACAAGCTCTGGCAGCGGCTCGGCGAGCACTTCACCGAGCCCGAACTCGTCGAGCTCGGCTGCTTCATCGCTCTGACCTTCGGCCAGCAGAGCTGGATCCGGCTGCTCGGCATCGACCACCACCAATACATGGCCGGCACCGACGCCTCGATGGCGCCCGGCTTCGCAAGCGCGGAGGAGCTCGCCGCCAGCAAGGCCCGTGACGACTACTGGGCGAAGCGCTAGCCGACATTCCAATCGCACTCGCCGACCGGGCCAGTCGGTCGCGCGGGCTAGGCTCAGGTTCGTGTCTGAGGCGGCAGGCGCAGGCGAGCCGACGGTAGTTCCCGACATCCGGTACATCCGCCCGCGCGGGCGGGAGCAGCGAGCGACGTTCTTC
>DATFRX010000304.1:0-4747 GCA_035262905.1 Nocardioidaceae bacterium | reverse complement strand
GACGAGATCCGAGGCCAGGAGCAGCTGCAGAGCTTCGTGAGCGAGAACCGGTCGTGGCTGGCCGAGCGCAGCACCTGGATCGAGGCCGTCGCCGCCACCACCGTCGACGGGCGGGCCGTGATGGAAATGCTCGCGCACATGGACGGCGACCGGGCCGGTCTGGCCTGGCCGGTGGCGGTCGTCGCCGAGTCACCGGACGAGTCGTCGGTGGTGTTCCGCACCTACTGCAGCCAGTGGCCAGTCGCCGGACGGCGTGAGATCAGGCCGCCGATCCTGCCCGGTGGCGCCGATCGTCCCGGCGGCGTCATAGGCCGCTACCACGCCGCGTTGGAGGCGGGTGACGTCGACGCGGTCGTCGACACCTTCGCGGCGGACGGCTACTACCGCGAGCCGATCGGCTCCACCAACGACCATCGCGGCACCACCGAGCTCCGGTCGTACTTCGCGACTCAGCTCGCCGGGGGCGGCGTCGGCCTGGAGTGCTGCGAGGTGACCGACGACGGCGTGCGTTGCGCCCTGGAGTACAACTGTGTCCGCTGGGGCGGCCAGGAACTGACGCCGCAGGCGGGACTCGGGGTCTACGAACGCGGACCGGACGGCCGGCTCGCGGCGGTCCGGGTGTACGACGACGTCGAGCCGCCGCGCGTGCGAGCCTGACTGCGCTCGGCGCTGGCCTAGTCGAAGTGCGCGCGATCGGGTGCGGTCAGCGCGTGTTCCAGCCGCTGCCGCATGGTGGGATGCATCGCCAGGACGACGACGTCACTGGGGTCGAACCACCCGGCCGCGCTGGTCTCGCAGTCATCGGCATGCGCGTCGCAGTCGACCGCCCAGGCGTGGAAGCACACCGCGACCTGCTGCCGCACCTCCCCCTGGGGGTAGGCCAGCACGTGCCCCGGGTCGCTGTAGACGCCGGACACGCCGGTGACCTTGATCGTGATGTCGGCCTCCTCGGCGACCTCCCGGATCACGGCCTGCGACGCCGACTCGCCGACGTCGACCCGGCCGCCGGGCAGCTCCCAGTTGCCGTCATCGGTCCGGCGCACCAACAGCACCTGGCCCTCGACGTTGCGGACGGCCGCGTACGCCGCCGGCAACAGTCCGTCCGGCGCCGGCGCCGCTGGATCATGGAAGTACTGCCGACGGGTTCCGGGGCGGCCGATCTCCGACCGTAGGCCAGCTGTCATGTCGCTACTCCGCCATCGGGAGGGTTCGCATTCGTTGCAGGACCATTTTCGGGCCTGGTTCGACCCGCACAACTCCAGCCTTCCGGCCAGCGGACGCGGCAGGCATCCCGGGGATGCGTAGTCCGATGCAGCGCGCAGATCGCGGGGTTAGCCTGGGGTGTGGGCTGATTCGTTCCAGGTACGGCCCGGCCCTTGTGCGGGGCTAACGGAAGCACCGCGCAGGTCGCGCCCGGGACGCCGAGTGAGAGGCGGTCGTCCCATGAACACGACCCGCGAACCGGCACTGGACGGCCAGACCGTCGTCGTGATCGGCGGCAGCGCCGGCATCGGACTGGAGACGGCGAGGCAGGCCCGGGCCGAAGGCGCCGACGTCGTCCTGGCCGGCCGCAATCCCGACCGGCTCAAGCTGGCGGCCGACCAGGTCGGCGCCAAGAGCATCGCCGCGTTCGACGCCAACGACACGAGTGCGCTCGAGGAGTTCTTCGGCCAAATCGAGGGCCCGATCGACCACGTCATGGTCACCGCCGGCGGTCCGTACTATTCGTCCCTGGCCGACATGGACTTCGACGAGGCCCGCCGAGCGATCCAAGAGCACCCGATGCTGATGGCCGGCGTCGCCCGCTACGCCAGCACCAAGGTACGTCCGGGCGGTGCGCTGCTGTTCATGGGCGGCACCGGTGGACGGAACCCGCGACTCGGCATCGGGATCACCTCGGCGATGACCGTGGCCTTGCCGGCCCTCACCGCCAGCCTGGCGATCGAGATCGCACCGGTCCGGATCAACCTGATCGCCGCCGGCTTCGTCGACACCCCGCTGTCGGCGTCGCTCCTCGGCGACCAACTCGACGAGCGGCGGGCCGAGCTGCGCTCGACGCTGCCGATCGGCCGGGTGGTCGAGGCGGCCGACGTCGCGGCCCTCGCCATCCACCTCATGGTCAACACCGCACTGACCGGCGCGACGTACGACATCGACGGCGGCCAGCAGTTGGTGTCCCAATAGACCCGCTCAGCGCTGCTCGGCGACCTCAGTGACCTCAGTGACGGCGGATCGGCTCCACCAGGATGGCGTCCCAGCCGCGGCCCGGAGCTCGACGCCCGGTGGGTCGCCAGCCGTGGCGGCCGAGCGCCTGCCGCAGGCTGGACCCGTGCGGAATGCCGAACGCGTCGACCCGGAGACTGTCCCCGCGAAACACCTCCGCCCGGTCGGTCCCAACCTCGGCCAAGTACAACGAGGCCTCGCTCACCGCACGGTCGCTCGTATACCTGTCAGGATCGCCGTTCGCCGTCCTGGTCATGGGTTTCGGACCTCCCACCAGCCTGGCACCACGGCTCTGCCGGACTGGGCGCCCGAAGGGCCGCGCGATGCATGAAGAGGCCATCATGCGTCCACCGTCAGCAGGCGGCACGGGCCGAAGGTCCCGACACACCCACGCAGCCGAGATCGGTTTCGGCGAGTCGGATCTCAGGCGCCGACGGCTCCCCGAAAGGTCCGCCATGGCGGGTTGATTCCGCGGGTCAGACCAAGTGCGTCGGCAAGCTGGAGCAGGGATACCGAGTACGTCGGCACCGGCTCCGAGGCGGCGACCGAAGGTCGAACCGCCATGCCATGCTGGCGACCTCGTGTCCGTCGTCCGGGGTGTGCCAAACGGTCAGGTAGCGCCTCGTTCCGGGGGCTCGGCGGACCTTGTATCCCGCGGCGCCGAGCGCGAGCAACGCGGCTTCGCGAAGCTCAGGATCCCTGGCCCGGTAGATGGTCCTGACTGTTTCGGTCGGTGTCGGTTCATTCATGGGCTTGCGCGTCCCTTGTCTGTATCGCCCCGAGCGACCAATGCAATCGATCTCCACTACACCGCCAGGACGCCCCCGGACGCAATACCCCGGCCGCACTGTGTGAATCGCCCCACGTCTTGCAGCATGAGGGCATGTACGTCCTCGTGACCGGTCCGCCGGCAGCCGGCAAGTCGTACGTTGCGAGGCTCCTGGCCGACGAGCTGCGCCTCCCGCTGCTGGTCAAGGACACGATCAAGGACGCGCTGGTCGAGACGCTGGACCCGCCGGATGTCGAAGTCTCCAGACGGCTCGGTCGAGCAGCGGTCGCGGCACTCCGCGCAGTCGCTCACGACGCTGGATCCGGCGTACTCGACAGCGTCTGGGTCGATCGGGAACAGGCTTGTGAGCAGCTCCGATGGCTGCCGGGTGCCCTGGTCGAGGTCTTCTGCTGCTGCGACCTGCAGCTCATGCAGGCTCGATACCTGGCACGGGCCCGCGAGCACCGGCCCGGCTACCTCGACCTGCAACGCTCCCCCGAGGAGCTGTGGCCGGAGTCCGCGCTCGAGCCACTCGCCGGCATGTGGCCGGTCATCGAGGTCGACACCTCTGAGGACGTCTCCGCCGCAGGCCTGGCGGAGGCGGTCGCTCGACTAGCGGGTGATCGTGACGGTCCTCGGCGCTGACGTGGTCGTGTTGCCAGCGACGTCGGTCGCCACCGCCGTGAGCGTGTGGGTGCCGACCGTGCTGCTCCGCCAGGTGACCTGGTAGGGCGCCGTCGTGTCGGTGCCGATCACCGAGGTGCCGTCGCGGAAGGAGACACTCGCCACGCCGGACGCCGCAGCGCCACCGGATCCAGTGTCGGTCGCCGTGGCTTGCACGGTGACCGACGTGTTGCGCCGGAAGGACCCGCCGGTCGGGCTGGTTATCGACACAGCGGGAGCCGCGGTATCGATCCTCACCTGTTGGCTCTTGGAGGTTTCGGCAGCGTTGAGGCTGTCGACGCTGTAGTAGCGGACGGTCGCGGTGCTCGCCACGGTGAACGGCCCGCTGTAGGTGACCCTGGTGCCGTTGGGGTTGGCCGGATCCGACCCGTCGGTCGTATAGCGGGTGGTCACCGCTCCACTGCCACCGGTGACATTGAGCCGGACGGTGACCGGGCTGGTCCGGTAGAAGCCGCTGCTGCACGCGGCGTTGTTACACGAGATCGTCGTGGTCGGCGTGGTGTCGATGGTGATCTGCTGAGACTTGGGCGTTTCTGCAGCGGTGCCGTTCGTCGTGTAGTAGCGGACCGTCGTGGTCTGGGCCACCTGGAACGGTGTGCTGTAGTTGACCGCAGTGTTGCTGGTGGCCGGGTTCGACCCGTCGGTGGTGTAGCGGGTTGTCACCGTTCCGGTGCCACCGGTGCCACCGGTGGCACTCAGGGCAACGGTGACTGGGCTGGTCCGGTAGACGCCACTGCTGCAGGCAGACCCATTACACGTGATCGTCGTGGTCGGCGGGACCGGCGCCGGCGGCAGGCCCATCACGTCGCCGACCGTCCGCACCTGAGTGCCGCTGGCACTACGTGGCTGCAACCAGTCCAGGAACTGCGTGAACGTATTGGTGTTCAGCGAGTTCGACCCAGTACAGCTGTTGGTGCAGATCCCGTGGAAGGTCAGCACCACCCAACCGCCGCCGTGGGTCTCCGCGTCGGTCACATAGGCCTGCAGGTCAGCCAGCGTCGTAGTGCTCCCCGCCGAGTCCGGCGTTCTCAGATTGAGCGCATCGGCCGGCGGCACCGTCTCCGCGAACGC
>DATFRX010000303.1:0-11910 GCA_035262905.1 Nocardioidaceae bacterium | reverse complement strand
CCGTACTCCCGCACGGTGTCCAGCAGCCGGTAGCGCGCCTCGGTCGGTCCTTCGCGCATCACCACCAGCGACTTGTCGACCAGCCGGCCGAGAGCGAGCAGGATGTCGCTGCGGCTTACGGCGTCGGCCGCGCCGACCGTCTGGGCCGCGTCGAGGGTGAATCCGCCGCTGAACACGGACAGCCGCCGGAACACCGTACGGTCCACGTCGCCGAGCAGGTCGTGGCTCCACTCCATCGACGCCGTCAGGGTCTGCTGCCGGGCGATGGCGCCGCGCGGACCGCCGGCGAGCAGCTGGAACCGGTCGTCCAGCCCGGCGGCGATCTGGTGGGCGGTCAGGACCCGTATCCAGGCGGCGGCGAGCTCGACCGCCAGCGGAATCCCGTCCAACCGACGGCAGATGCCACGCACCTGCCGCTCGCCGTCGGCGTCCATGGCGAACCCCGGGCGCACCAGCGCGGCCCGATCGGTGAACAGCCGGACCGCGTCGGTCTCGACCATCGACGGCACCCGCCAGATCGCCTCGCCCTCGACACCGAGCGGCTCCCGGCTGGTCGCCAGGATCGAGACCTGCGGACAGGCCCGCAGCACCGCGTCGGCCAGCTCCGCGACCGCGTCGAGCAGGTGCTCGCAGGTGTCGACGCACAGCAGCAGCCGACGGCCGCGGAGCTGGGCGGTCAGCGCCGGCAGCGGTGCGTGGGCCGGCTCGACGAGGACACCGACCGCCGTCGCGGCCAGGCCGGGCAGCAGGGCCGGATCCGCGACCGAGGCGAGGTCGATCCACCAGGTGCCGTCCGGCCAGCGGTCCGCCAGGCCCGCGGCGGCCTGGACGGCGAGCCGGGTCTTGCCGCAGCCACCGGCGCCGGACAGGGTGACCAGCCGCTGCTCGCGCAGCAGTCCCTCCACGGCGGCCAACTCCTCGCCGCGGCCGACAAAGCTGGTGAGCTGGGTGGGCAGGTTGTTCGGAAGTACGTCCAGCGACCGTGGGGCCGGGAAGTCCTGGCGCAGCTCGCCGTGACTCAACCCGAACAGGGGCTCCGGCCGCGACAGGTCGCGCAGCCGATGGACGCCGAGCTGGACCAGCCAGGCGCCGTCCGGCAACGAGGCGGCGACCAGGTCGGCGGTGGCGGCCGACAGCACGATCTGGCCGCCGTGGGCGACGTCCCGCAGGCCGGCGCAGCGGGCCATCGCCGCCTGAGCTTGGTCGTGCCCGTCGGCGCCACGCAGTTCGCCGGTGAACAGGCCGATCCGCACCCGGATCGGCAGGCCGCCCGGCCAGTCGGTCGCCGCCGCGTCGCGCTGGATCGCGAGCGCGGCCGCCGCCGCGTCGGTCGTGGAGCCGAACACCGCGAGGACGCCGTCCGCCCGGCCGCCGTTCGCCTTGCCATCGCCGCCCGACTCAGCACTGCCCGTCTCGGTGCCGCCGTGCGACCGGATCGCGGCGGCCACCAGGTCGTCGTGCCGCTCGATCGCCGCGGCGGCGGCATCCGGCGCCATCTCCCACAGCGGTTCGGAGCGTTCGACTCCGGCGGCCAGGAAGGTGGCCGTCCCCGAGCGCGTCATGTCCGACATCATCCCGATGATTCCAGCATCGCGCGGCTTCACTTGACTTTCAGGTCGATCACGACCGGGCAGCGACCGGCGAATCAACCACCGGCGAGCGGCAACATCAACCAGCTGGCCGATGTTCGCCCGTCCGCGCGTCGGCAGGCTGCCGGGTATGTCGACAGCTCATGCGCAACTGCGGTTCTCCATCGAGCACTGGGCCGCATTCTGGGACAGCCCACATCCCGATCTGGCCGGCCGGGTCGTGACCCCCGACGTGGTGGGCCACTGCCCGGGTGACACCGAGCCGGCCCGCGGGGTCACGCAGTACAAACAGCGGATCGCGCGGCTGCTGGAGCGGATCCCCGACCTCCGGCTCGAGGTCGCCGAGCACGCCAGCAACGGGGACTTCCTCTTCGTGCACTGGATCGCCCACGGCACCGGTCCCTCCGGCCCGTTCACCTTCAGCGGTGTCGACCGGATCCGGCTCCGCGACGGCCTGGTGAAGGAGATCCGGACCTACTACGACCCCAGCCATCTCGACTCACCACTCGGGAGGAGCACATGACTCACACCGATGAGTTCTTGCCTCGACGCCGGTCTGTACCGGCGATCGGGCTCGCATCACTGACAAGGAAGGAGCGAACACATGACTAGACGATTCGCGACCGCCGTGTGCGGCCGCCGGATCAAGTGGCTCGTCGTCGTGTTCTGGGTAGCAGTACTGATGGTCGGCGGCATGGGAGCGTCCAAGCTGACCGACGTCGAGAACAACGAGGCCTCCTCGTGGCTGCCCGGAGACGCCGAGTCGACCAAGGCGCTGGAGGCCAGTGAGGCGTTCTCCGATCCCGACACGATGCCGGCGATCGTCGTCTACGAACGAGACGGCGGCATCACCCAAGCCGACCGGCAGCAGGTCGCCGAGGACATCCAGGCGTTCACCGCCATGAACGGACAGAAGGCGCCGGAGCTGGTCGGCGAGGACGCCTCCGACAGTGATCCCACGGTCACGATCGACGGCCGCGTCGGTCAGCCGGAGCTGTCCGAGGACGGCAACGCGCTTCGGGTCTACGTACCGATCAACACCGGCGGGCCCGAGGGCTGGGAATCGATGCCGGACGTGATCGACCACATGCGTGACGTCGCGAGCGACGGCGCCGACGGCATGGTCACGCACGTGACCGGTCCCGGCGGCACCGCAGCCGACATGGCGACCGCCTTCGAGGGCATCGACGGCACACTGCTGCTCGCGGCGGCCGGCGTGGTCGTGATCATCCTGCTCTTCACGTACCGCAGCCCGGTGCTGTGGATACTCCCGCTGATCTCGGCGGGCGTGGCGCTGACGAGTGCGCAGGGTGTGATCTACCTGCTGGCGAGATATGCCGACCTCACAGTCAACGCGCAGAGTACGGCGATCCTCGCGATCCTGGTGTTCGGCGCGGGTACGGACTATGCCCTGCTGCTGATCGCCCGATATCGGGAGGAGCTGCATCGGCACGAGGACCGGCACGAGGCGATGGCCGAGGCGCTGCATCGGGCCGGGCCGGCGATTATCGCCAGTGGCAGCACCGTCGTGCTCGGCATGCTGTGCCTGCTGGTCGCCGACATGAACTCGACACAGGGCCTCGGTCCGGTGCTCGCGATCGGCGTCACCGTCGGCCTGCTGGCCATGATCAGCCTGCTGCCGGCGCTGCTGGTGATCGTGGGCCGGTGGATCTTCTGGCCGAAACGACCGCACTTCGACAGCGTCGAGCCGACGACCACCACCGGCTTCTGGGCCAAGGCGGGTCGGCTGATCGTCCGGCGGCCGCGCACGATCTGGATCGGCACCGCGATCGTGCTCGGCGCGCTGGCGCTGGGGACCACCAACCTCAACGCGACCAGCCTGACCAACGCCGAGCAGTTCGGCGGCGACACCCCTGACTCGATCAAGGGCGACGCGGTCATCGCGAAGCACTTCACGGCCGACGACGCCAGCCCGGTGCAGATCGTCACCAACGCCGAGTCGGCCGACGCGGTACGCCAGGCGGCGGCCGGGACCGAGGGCATCGCCAGCGTCGGCGAGCCGCGGGTGGCCGGTGACACGGCGTACATCGAGGCCAATCTGGTCGGCAACCCGGTCAGCGACTCGGCGTACAACACGGTCGAACGGGTTCGGGACGCGGTCCATGCCGTGCCCGGCTCGGATGCCTTGGTGGGTGGCGCGTCGGCGTTCTATCTCGACACCCGGGTGGCATCGCAGCACGACAACTGGCTGGTGATCCCGATGGTGCTGATCGTCGTGTTCTTCATCCTGGTGCTGCTGTTGCGGGCCCTCGTGGCGCCGCTGCTGCTGATCGCGACGGTGATCCTGTCCTTCGGCGCGGCACTCGGTGTGAGCGCGTTGCTCTTCGGCGAGGTGTTCAGTGTCGACAACTCCGACAGCGCGTTCCCGCTGTGGGTGTTCGTGTTCCTCGTGGCCTTGGGCATCGACTACAACATCTTCTTGATGACCCGGGTGCGCGAGGAGGCACAGAAGGTCGGCAGCCGGCGCGGTGCCCTGATCGGACTCGCCGCGACCGGAGGCGTGATCACCTCGGCCGGCCTGGTCCTCGCCGGGACGTTCGGAACCCTCGCGACGATCCCGATGACGTTCCTGATCCAGATGGGCTTCGCGGTCGCGTTCGGCGTCCTGCTCGACACGATCATCGTCCGCTCGGTGCTCGTCACCGCGCTCAACCTGGACCTGGGCCGGCACATGTGGTGGCCGAGCCGGCTCAGTCGTCGCGAGCACGACGAGCAGTTCGAGGATCCCGACCCGACCGAGGAACGGGAGTTGATGCCCATCGGCTGACCGTCCGGTCTGCCCGCACAGCGTCCGGCAGGGTGTGGCACTGGGGCCATACCCTGCCGGACTCATGTCGTGGCAGCTCCGCTCGAGTCGAAAGTTGGCGTGAGATTCAGCCTTCGAGGCGGTGAAAACCTGAATCTCACGCCAACATCGGGCGGGACCGGCATCGCTGGGACGATGGCGGCATGACCGTCCCGACTCGCATCCGCCCGTACGAACCGTCCGATCGCGACGCGGTCCTCGCCCTCGCGCCGAGGCTGACCGAGGGGGTCGCACCGTGGCGGGACCCGGCGGCCGTTCGTACCGCGGTGATCGGCTGGGTCCGCGGATCGATCGACGCCCTCGACGCCGACGACCGGCTGCTGCTCGTCGCTGAACGCGACGGCCGGGTCGTCGGCTTCGCAGGAGCAGCCGAGCGCGAGCACTGGAGCGGCTCGGCCGACGCGTACATCGGCGAGCTGGTCGTCGATCGCGGCGTCGAGGGCCACGGCGTCGGCCGCGCCCTGATCACCGCCGTCCGCGACTGGGCCGGACGCCGCGGCCTCCGCGCGATCACCCTAGAGACCGGCGCGGCGAACGAACCGGCCCGCGCGTTCTACGCCGCACTCGGCTTCGCGGAGGAGGACGTCCGCCTGACGCTCCGGCTCTGAGCGTTGCCTCACCCGAGAATCGAGATTGCGGGGGTTCGCGCCCCCACGATGTCGATTTCCCGTTGCAGCAGGGCTCAGGCCAGGCCCAGCTCGAGGACGAGTGCGTCGCGGCCGGCGCCGTAGTACGCCTGGCGCCGGGCGATCTCGACGAAGCCGAGCCGACCGTACAACGCCAGCGCCGCTTCGTTGCTCGCCTCCACCTCCAGCAGCATCCGGGTGCAGCCACGGCGGCGGGCCTCGGTGATCAGCGCATCGACGAGGGCGGCGCCGAGGCCGTGGCGGCGCCGGTCGGCGGTGACCGCGATCCGATGCAGGTCGGCGACGTCGGCGATCGTGGCCACGATGCCGTAGCCGACCACGCGATCGTCCTCGACCGCGACCGCCAGGTGGCGCATTGTCGGCACGCCTTTCCACTCGGCGAACCAGGCGGCTGCAGTCCACGCGTCGCGGCCGAACGCCTCGGCGTCGATGGCTCGCACGGCCGGCAGGTCCGCCTCGACGGCCGGCCGCACGGTCATGACACGCGCTTCGGCGCGCCCGGGACTCGGACGTCCGGACGCCGTAGGTAGAGCGGCTCGGGCGCCAGCGGCGACACCGCGTTGCGTACGACCAGATCGGCGAGCACACCCGCGTCAGGGTCGACCGGGCCGTCGACGGCATGGAGCAGGTCGGAGTAGAGCTGGGCGCCGCGCCCCACGACCGGGAGTCCGGCCGGCAACCGCTCGGCGAGGTCCGCGGGCCGGTCGACGGCCGGACCGCTGATCCGATGGCCGGCCTCGTCGTAACGCGCCCAGTAGACCTCCTTGCGACGGGCGTCGGTCGCGACCACCAGCGGCCCGTCGATCCGCTCTCGGGCCGCGGCCGCGACCACGTCGAGACTGCAGACGCCGTGCACCCGGACCGGCAGGGCGGCGGCGAGCGTTCGCGCCGTCACGATCCCGACCCGAAGTCCGGTGTACGGCCCCGGCCCGACTCCGACCGCCACGTCGGTCAGCTCCTGACGATCGACACCGGCGTCGGCCAGGACGGCCGCGATCGCCGGAGCCAGCAGCTCGCCGTGCCGCATCGCGCCCTCGCGGTCCTGCCGCGCGACCGCGGTCGATCCGTCATGGAGCGCGACCGTGACGGTCGGCGAGGCGGTGTCGAAGGCCAGCAGCAGCACGGCAGAAGACTAAGCGACCAGCGTCGACCGCAGCGGTACGCCGAACCAGCGCGCGCCGCGCGGCCGGGCCGTGACGACCCGCGGATCGATGTCGACCGTCTCGGTCGTGGCGGATGCGCGGTCGAGCCGGATCTCCAGCCGCTGCTCGGTCAGCCCCTCGGCGATGCCGGTGCCCCACTCCACGACGGTCACCGACTCCTCTACCGAGGCGTCGATGTCGAGGTCGTCGAACTCGACCGCGTCGCCAAGCCGGTAGGCGTCGACGTGCACCAGCGGCGGTCCGGAGTCGAGCGTCGGGTGCACTCGCTGGATCACGAAAGTCGGTGACGTGACAGTTCCGCGAACGCCGAGCCCGGCACCGATGCCCTGCGCCAGCGTGGTCTTTCCGGCGCCGAGCTCACCGGACAACACGACGAGATCGCCGGCGCGAAGCAGGCCGGCCAGCCGTTCGCCGAACGCCCTGGTGTCCTCCGCCGTGGTGAGCTCCCTGCGGACCGGGAGCGTCTTGCCGTAGGTCAGGTACGGCCCGTCCCGGTCGACCTCGGCGTAGCCACGCCGCCGCCAGAACTCCACCGTCTCGGGCAGCTCGATCCGCGCCGTCAGCATCAGACCGTCCAGCCCGCGCTCCTCGGCGACCTCCTCGGCGCACCCCACCATCGCCGACGCGACCCCGTGGCCCTGGTGATCGGGGTCCACGCTCACCCGCCGCAGACCGAGCACACCGGGTCGGGGCCGGTCGAAGAGCATCGCGCCCACCGGCTGGTCCGACGTACGTACGACGAGACCACCGTGCTCGGCCAGCACCGTCCGTACGCCGTCCCCGGTAACACCGGTCGCGGTCGACGGCGGGTCGAGGGTCTCGCGGGCGCCGAACGCGCGGTGGATGACCTCACACACCGCGGCGGCATCGGCCGGTCGGGCGTCGAGCACGGTCAGCGCTGTCACGGCTGCACACCTGTCATCTCGTCCGATTCTTCCAGGGTCCCGAGTCGGACCATCGGCCAGTCCGGTACGCCCGGTCGGTTAGCCTGCCGAGGCAGCCGATCGTCCGGGAGGTCGCGTGCGCACTGCGGTGGCGCTGTTCACCAGGGACCTGCGCGTGGCCGACAACCCGGTGCTCGCCGCCGCGGCCGAGGCCGATCGGATGGTGGCGCTGTTCGTCCTCGACGACGCCGTCCTCGCCGGTGACTTCAATCGGCCCAATCGCGCCGGGTTCCTCGCCGAGTGCCTGGCCGACCTGCGAGCGGCGCTCCGCAAGCGCGGCGGCGACCTGGTGGTCCGATCAGGCGCCACCACCGACCAGGTCGCCCGGCTCGCCGAGCAGACCGATGCCACGACCGTCCACGTGGCCGGTGACGTCAGCGGCCACGCCCAGCGTCGCGAGGAGCGACTGCACAAGCGACTGGCGGGTGCCGGTGTCGAGCTGCGGGTGCACTCGGACGCGTTGTTCGTCGTCCCGCCCGGCCGGATCACACCCGCCGGTCGCGACCACATGGCGGTCTTCACGCCGTACTTCCGCCGCTGGGAGGCCACCACGACGCGGCCGCCGGTGCCGACGCCGCGGCGGCTGCACAGCGTCCGGGTCCGATCCGGCCGACTGCCGACGGCCCAGGGCATCTGCGACGGTGTCGAGTCGCCGGAGCGTCCGGCCGGAGGCGAGCGGGAGGGTCGACGGCGGATGTCGGCCTGGCTCCGCGGGCCGATCGACGCGTACGCCGATCGGCACGACGACCTGGCGGGCGATGCCACGTCGCGGCTGTCGCCCTACCTCCACTTCGGCTGCCTGTCGCCGCACGAGCTCCGCGCTCGCGCCGTGGACCGCGGCGGCGCCGGTGCCGACGCCTTCGTCCGGCAGCTCGCCTGGCGGGACTTCCACGCCCAGGTGCTCGCCGCCCGGCCGGACGCCGCCGCGGCCGACTATCGGACGCGAGGCGATCGGTGGCGTCACGACCCGGCCGAGTTCGACGCCTGGCGGTCGGGGCAGACCGGCGTACCGATCGTCGACGCCGCGATGCGCCAGCTCCGGCTCGAGGGCTGGATGCACAACCGGGCCCGGATGCTGGTTGCACACTTCCTCATCAAGACGCTCTACCTCGACTGGCGGGCCGGCGCCGCGCACTTCCTCGATCTGCTGGTCGACGGCGACATCGCCAACAACACGATGAACTGGCAGTGGACCGCGGGCACCGGCACCGACACCCGGCCGAACCGGCAGTACAACCTGATCCGGCAGGCCCACCGCCACGATCCCCACGGCGAGTACGTCCGCCGCTACCTGCCCGAGCTGGCCACGATCCCCGGTCCACAGGTGCACGAGCCGTGGCGGCTGCCACCCGACGTACGCGACGGCGTCGACTACCCGGACCCGATCGTCGATCTGATGGCCGCCCGCGAGCGCTTCCGGCGCGGCCGCGACCGCTGAGGGTCAGCCGGCCTCGCCCTCGGCCAGCCGACGCAACCGCGCAAGGGAAAGCTCCAGCCCCATGTGCACCATCCGCTCCGACAGCCGCCAGCCGGCCCGACCGACCGGACCCAGCGGCAGCTCGACCGATTCCCACCACACGACCCGGGCGCCGGCACCGGCCGCGAGCACCTCGAAGCCACCCTCACCGCGCACCACCGCGCCGAGATGCAGCACCTCACAACGCTGCGGCGGGTCCCAATGGGTGATCACCATCGGGTCGGTGAAGCCGATCGGCCCGATGCCGGTCCACGCCTCGATCCGGCCCCCGACGCCGTGTCCGCCGCCCCGGACCGAGCGGACCGACGTGAGCGGGATCCACTCCCCCTGCCGCGACCAGTCGGCGAGCACGTCCCACAGCCGCTCCGGCGAGGCGCCGACCTCGGTCTCGGCTCGCAGCAACGCCCGGCCGGTCACGACAACAGCCTGGCGATCACGTGGAGGTCGGCGCGAAGTGACTGCGCCGGCTTGCCGGCCGGGCCGAACCGCAACGCCGCGGCCGGGTGATAGGTGGGTACGACGACATGGCCGGCCCGTTCGTACACCTGGCCGTGCACGTCGCCGATGCGTACACCCCGACCGAGTGCCCAGGCCAGCGCGGTGCCGCCGAGGGTCACGACCACCTCTGGATCGATCAGCTCGATCTGGCGGTCCAGCCAGGGCCGGCAGGTGGCGAGCTCGGCACGCTTCGGCGTCCGGTTGTCCGGCGGTCGGCACTTGACCGTGTTGCAGACCGCGACCTGCGCCCGGTCCAGCCCGACCTCGGCGAGCAGCTCGTCGAGGAGCTGGCCGGACCGACCGATGAACGGCAGACCGCCCTCGTCCTCGCTGCGGCCGGGCGCCTCACCGACGAGCAGCACGCGAGCGCGGGCCGGATACACGCCCGGGACGACCCGCTGCCGGGTCTCCGCCAGTCCGCACGCGGTGCAGCAGACCATCGCGTCGACCAGCGACGCCCAGTCGGCGAGCGCCGGCGCGGTCGTCGCGGGCGTCGTCACTTCGACCTCACCAGCTCCGCGAGCAGCTTCGTGACGTCCTCGTCCCGCTCCAGCATGATCATGTGCCCGGCGCCCTCGAGCACCTCCACCCGCGAGCTGGGCACCAGCTCGTTGATCCGGCGGGCATGGTGCACCGGCGTGAGCAGGTCCTTGCTGCCAACCACGACGAGCACTGGAATGCCCTCGAAGGAGGCCAGCGACGCGTACTCGTCGAGCCCGGCGATCAGCGGCCAGAAGTCCCAGACCACCGACGCCGAGCTGGCCGAGATCATCGCGTCGGTGAAGGCGACGTACTCCTGCGGCACCTCGCCACCGAAGGCGAAGTGCTTCGTGATCCAGTAGGCCGGACCCGCGGTGGCACGCCGACCGGCCCGGACCAGGCGCGGCGCCCTCGCCCCGACGGAGAACAAGGTCTCCGCGCGGTTCTTGAGCAGCTGTCCGGCCCGCCCCGGCAGCACCTGACCGAGGTCGCCGGCACTCGTGCCGAGCAGGGCGATCCCGGTGACGCGTTCCTTCATCACGTCGGGATGCTCCTTGGCGTACTCCATGATCGTCATGCCGCCCATCGAGTGCCCGATCAGCACGATCGGTCCGTCGTGGGCGACCGTCTCGATGACCCGTTCGAGATCGCGGGCGAGGTTCTGGACGGTGCACGAGGTGGGCTCGGCGCTGCCCGAGCGACCGTGGCAGCGCTGGTCGTAGAACACCATCCGGTAGGTCGACCGGAAGGCGAGGCGCTGGAAGTGCCAGCAGTCCAGGCTGAGCACCCAGCCATGGACGAAGATCAGCGTCGGCGAGTCAGCGTCGCGGACGGCCGGCTCGTCCACCTCGACATGCAGCGGCACACCATCGTCGGCGATGACCGTGACCTCGTCGCCGCGAAGCGTCCCGAGTCCGTGCGGCTCCCCCTTCCAGCGCTTGCGGGCCCGGCGCCGTTGCGCGGTGGCCGTGGCGACGGCACCGGCGGCGGCCGCGGTCGCAGCGGCGGCCCCGGCCACCCCGGCCCGCAGCAACGGCCGCTTCACGCGTCGTCCCCGATCCAGCGACGGACCGCGCGTCCACGAGGTCCGGTGACGATCTCGTACGAGATGGTGCCGGCCGCGTCGGCCCAGTCCTGAGCCGTCGGTGCGCCGCCGTCACCCGAGCCGAACAGCTCGACCGGGTCGCCCGGAGCGGCGTCGACGTCGCCGAGATCGATGACGAACTGGTCCATGCAGACCCGGCCCACGATCCGATGCCGCCGGCCGGCGACCGCGACCTCACCGCTGCTCGAGAGATGGCGTGGGACGCCGTCGGCGTAGCCCAGTGGGACCAGCCCGAGCGTCGTCTCGCGTTCGGTGACGTGGGTGTGCCCGTAGGAGACGCCGCTGCCCGCCGGGACCCGCTTCACCGCTGCCAGCCGGCTGTGCAGCGACATGACCGGTCGCAGGCCCAGGTCGGCTGCCGAGGCGAGCTGCGGCACCGGCGAGAGTCCATAGACCGCGAGGCCACAGCGGACAAGATCGAAGTGCGACGTCGGCCGGGTCAGCGTCGCGGGCGAGTTGGCCAGATGCCGGAGGCCCGGGTCGAGTCCGGCCGCCTCAACGACCGCCAGTGCATCGACGAAGGCCGCCTCCTGCACCTTGACCGAGGGGTGGTCCGGCTCGTCGGCGCAGGCCAGGTGCGACCAGATCCCGGTGACCCGAATCGCCTCGGCCGCCTGCGCCGCCTTCGCCCGGGCGACCAGATCCGGCCATTGCTCGGCCGTCGCACCGTTGCGAGACAGCCCGGTGTCCGCCTTGAGCTGCACCCGGGCCGCCTTGCCGACCCGGCGCGCCGCTGCCGCGATCTCGTCGAGCTGCCAGGTCGACGACGCCGTCAGGTCGACATCCGCATCGATCGCGGCGTCGTACGACTCGCCCGGCACGGCCAGCCAGGACAAGATCGGCCCGTCGTCGCCAGCGGCCCGCAGTGCGAGTGCCTCCTCGAGTACGGCGACACCGAGCCACTCCGCCCCGGCCGATCGAGCCGCCCGGGCCGACAACAGCATGCCGTGGCCGTATGCGTCGGCCTTGACTACTGCGAGTACGCGGGCCGGCGTCGCGATCTCGCGTAGCCGCCGTACGTTGTGCCGGATCGCGTCGAGGTCGATGACGATCTGTCCGCGAGCTTGGTCGTGGGTCATCGCGGCAGATTCTCCCAGGCCGGGGTGTCCGATGCCGCTAGCGGTCGGCCGGGACGGCCAGCTCGCCGAGCTCGGACCAGTCGTCCTGGTCGAGCATGGCG
>DATFRX010000302.1:0-5097 GCA_035262905.1 Nocardioidaceae bacterium | reverse complement strand
TTGCAGGTCACGTTTCACGGGCTGCATACGGTTGTAGGCCTCGGGTCGTCGGGCATGCCAGCAGGCTACGCGCTGTGGCTAGCGGGCGATCGCGACCGTGCATGCCGCGTGATGGAGCAGGCCTTGGCTCACGGACCCGAGCAGCAGCCCAGCGAATGCGCCTCGACCTCGCGATCCGACGACGACGAGAGTTGCATGCTGGGATGCGTCGGTGAGCAAGCGGACCGGATGCAGCGGGACGGATTCGAGTGTGACCTCAAGATCGGGATACTTGGCTTGCCACTCACCCATAGCCTCGTGCATCCGGCGGGCTCCGGAGTCGGTCTCATTCGCGACTTCTTCTTGCGACACTGAGACGTAGGTACCGGCTGGCTCATGCGTACTTCGACGCGATCCATGAATCACGGTGACCGGAGCCCCGGCCAGGTTGGCGGCTTCGAATCCGAACTCCACGGCTTGCTGGCTGCCGGTCGAGTGGTCGTAGCCGATGACGATCCTCGTGTCCTTGGCGTCGTGCGATTGGCGGACGACGACAACCGGACACTCGGCGTGCCGGCTGACGTGCTGGCTGATCGAGCCCAGCAGGTATCCGGAAATCGCTCCGTGGCCGCGGGCCCCGAGAACCAACATGCGAGCATCGGCGGCTTGGAGCAGCAGTGCGTGGGCGGCCGGATCCACGAACGTTTTGACGAGGGCGACCGGAAGTCGACCCGACGGCCCACCGAGCTCGGACAGCTGCTCGACCGCGCGTCTCTCGGCTTCCTCGGCGCGTTCCCGCAGCCATTGCGGCGCATCGTAGGTGACGACCGTGACGAGTCGCAGTGGACAGAGCCGTTGTGCTGCGGCTGTGATGGCCCACTCGAGAGCACGGTCGCTGTCGGCCGAGCCGTCGTACGCCACGACGATCGGAGCGTCGGCTGCGTTCACGGCCCCAGCATTTTCACCGGCTCGCGGGTTACGGCAGAGTCTTCCGGCCATGCCGCCGGGGGCCTTCGACCGTTCTCTCGATTCGGCTCCGCATCAGAGCTGGTGCGCCATCAGGGACTCGAACCCCGAACCCACTGATTAAGAGTCAGTTGCTCTGCCAATTGAGCTAATGGCGCCGGAAGCGGAGGCAACTGTAGCAGCGGCGACGGGCCGGACCGAAATCGTGGCGGGCGGCGTTGGCGGGGCATTCGCGCCGGTCAGACCACCTGGCTGAGCAGGCCGGTATCGACGTCGTACTGGAAGCCGCCGACCCCCACTGAGTCCGGGATGAGCGGATGCTCCCGTACCCGGGCGACGTCGTCGCGAAGCGCGCTGAGCTGGTCCTCGATCGCGCCGAAGGCGGGCAGTTCGGCGTCGTCACCGCAGGCCTTGCGCATCCGCTCCTGCACTGTCGCCTCGCCGACCGCCATGGCGCATCGGGTGTGGGGGATGACGAGGATCCGGTCGACCCCGAGCAGATGCACGCTGAGGATCAGCCCCCTCATGGTCTGGTCGTCGACTCGGCCGCCGGGGTTGCGAAGGACCTTGGCGTCGCCGGGTCGCAGTCCGATCATGCCGATCGGGTCGATGCGCGAGTCCATGCAGGTCACGACCGCGACGCCGGCTCGGGCCACGCCGTCGAAGCCGGTGAGCCCGAAGTCGCTCGCGAAGTCCGCGTTGGCGGCCAGCAGGTCGTCGAAGGTCCCAGACACGACTGCCAGGCTATTGGTCGATGGCGAGTACGCCGCCGGCCGGTCGGCAGGCGGCGTCCCCGTACCCGGACCGGGACTGGATCGGCGGCCGTGACAGCCGGACACTCATGACAGGGGCACGAGCGCCGCAGCGGAATATTGAAGATTCAACTAGAGTTGTGCCGTTCGTCAGGACGAACGAAGGGCGAGGACCATGCCAGCGATCACTGTCGACGATCCGACCACACTGCCGCGGATCGCTCCGCCGGCTCCGGACGCGCAGCCACGACCGATCGTGTCCGTGACGAACGCGCCGTCGGCGTACGAGGGTGAGGGTTTCCCGGTCCGTCGTGCCTTCGCCGGTGTCGATATGGCGCGGCTCGACCCGTTCGTCCACATGGACCAGATGGGCGAGGTCGAGTATGCGCCGGGCGAGCCGAAGGGTACGCCGTGGCACCCGCACCGGGGCTTCGAGACCGTGACGTACATGATCGACGGCACGTTCGAGCACTCCGACTCCAACGGCGGCGGCGGCACGATCACCAACGGCGACACCCAGTGGATGACCGCCGGGAGCGGCATTCTGCACATCGAGAAGCCGCCCGAGGCGCTGGTGATGAGTGGTGGCCTGTTCCACGGCATTCAGCTCTGGGTCAACCTGCCCCGGTCCGACAAGCTGATCGACCCGCGTTACCAGGACCTGCGTGGCGGCGATGTCGCCCTCGCGACGACGCCGGACGCCGGTGTGCTGCTGCGCGTCATCGCCGGTGATGTCGGTGGCGTCAGCGGCCCCGGTGTCACGCACACCCCGATCAGCATGATCCACGCGACGCTGGCGCCGTCGGCGCGGCTCGATCTGCCGTGGCGGCCGGACTTCAACGCGCTGGTCTACGTGCTCAGCGGCAGCGGTACGGCCGGCGACCAGCCGATCCGCGAGGGACAGCTGGCCGTGTACGGGCCGGGCGACAGCCTGTCGGTCGCGGCCGAGTCGCAGCAGGACAGCCGTACGCCGCAGCTCGACGTGCTGATCCTCGGCGGCCAGCCGATCCGCGAGCCGGTCGCCTGGGCCGGGCCGTTCGTCATGAACACCCGGTCCGAGGTCATCCAGGCCTTCGAGGACTACCAGGCCGGTCGGCTCGGTCAGATCCCGGCCGGGCACTGACCCCTCGACACGCGCCGAGGTTGCGCGTCCTCCCTCCCCTCAGACATCGGTGAGGACGCGCAGCCCCGGCGCTGACGGGTGTCTCGGCCACGCCGGTTTTGCGCAGTAGTTGTTGGTGCCGGGCGCCTGACACCCACAACAAGTGCGCAAAAACGGGGGCCGGGCAGGGCGGTCAGGTCGGGCGGACCCAGTCGTAGGTGCGCTCGACGGCGCGATTCCAGTTGTCGTGCTCGACGACGCGATGGTTGGGGTCCATCTTCGGCTCCCACAGCCCGGCTCGATGCCAGTTGCTCCGGAGTACGGCGAGATCCGCCCAGTAGCCGACGGCCAGGCCGGCCGCGTACGCCGCTCCGAGTGACACCGCCTCCATCACGAACGGCCGCTCGACCGGCACGTCGATCACGTCGGCGACGAACTGCATGAGCAGATGGTTGGCAGTCATGCCGCCGTCGACCTTCAGTCTGGTCAGGGCCAGGCCGGGTGGGGCGTCGGCGTTCATCGCGTCCACGACCTCGCGGGTCTGCCAGCCGGTCGCCTCGAGTACCGCCCGGGCCAGATGTCCCTTGGTCACATACGACGTCAGGCCGACGACGACGCCGCGCGCGTCCGGATGCCAGCGCGGTGCATAGAGACCGGAGAACGCCGGCACGATGTAGCAGCCGCCGTTGTCCGACACCGAGGTCGCCAGCGTCTCGATCTGCGGCGCGGTGTCGATCAGCTCCAGCGAGTCGCGGAACCACTGCACCAGTGATCCGGTGACCGCGATCGAGCCCTCGAGCGCATAGACCGGCGGCCCGTTTCCGACGACGTACCCGATGGTGGGGATCAGCCCGTGCGGCGACGTGGCGAGCCGGGCGCCGGTGTTCATCAGCAGGAACGCGCCCGTGCCGTACGTGCACTTGGCCTCGCCCGGCCGGAAGCAGGTCTGGCCGAACAGCGCCGCATGCTGATCGCCGAGCGCACCTCCGATCGGCACCCCCGGAACGACGGTGCTACAGCTGCCGTAGACGGTCGCGTTCGGCCGGATCTCCGGCAGCATCGCCCGCGGAATGTCGAGGACGCGAAGCAGCCGCTCGTCCCATCGCAGATCGCGGATGTCCATCAACATGGTGCGGCTGGCGTTCGTCACGTCGGTGACGTGGCTGCCGCCCGCCGGGCCGCCGGTGAGCTGCCAGATCAGCCAGCTCTCCATGGTGCCGAACAGCACGTCACCCCGCTCGGCGGCCTCGCGAGCTCCAGGGATGTGATCGAGCAGCCAACGCAGTCGGGGCCCCGCGAAGTACGTCGTCGGCGGCATCCCGCAGATGTCCCGGATCAGATCGGCCTTGCCGGCGGCGGCCAGCTCCTCGACGAGCGGCTCGGTCCGGGTGTCCTGCCAGGTGATCGCCCGGGCCAGCGGCCGCCCGGTATTGCGGTTCCAGATCACCGTCGTCTCGCGCTGGTTGGCGATTCCGAGGGCGGCGAGATTGTCCGGCGTCAGCCCGGCCTCGCGGAGGGCGGCCGGGACGATCTTCTCGACGTTGCGCCAGATCTCCATGACGTCGTGCTCGACCCAGCCGGGCTTCGGATAGTGCTGGCGATGCTCCAGCTGCGACACGGCGACCATCCGGCCGGCGTGGTTGAACAGCAGGCACCGGGTCGAGGTCGTGCCCTGGTCGATCGCGGCGACCACCTGTTCCTTCACCACAGCCGTCGCACCTCCCGAGACAGCGCCCGCGCCGTGTGCCGGAGCGGCTCGACCAGATCCGGCTGCGTCTGGCCGCGCCGGTCGAACAGCTCGTCGCGTCGCCCGATCGCCGCGACAGCCGCGACGGCCAGACCGCCGGGACCCTGGACGGGTGCCGCGACGGCGCCGCGGTCCGGCTCGAGCTCACCGTCCTCGGTGGCGAAGCCCTCCTGCCGTACGGCGGCCAGCGCGTCGGTGAGCTCCTGGTGCGTACGGATCGTGCGCTTGGTGTACGGGGTGAGCTCGGTGCCCTGCAGCCGCCGGACTCCGCTGGAGGCGAAGGCGAGCAGCGCCTTGCCGAGCGCACTGGCATGCAGCGGCCGGCGTTGTCCCACGGCGAGCTGCTGAGGCGTCCCGTCCGGCCGGAAGACGTGATGCACGACGAGGACGTCCGACCGGGTCGGCACGCCGAGCGTGACCGCGAGGCCGGTCTGGGCGGCCAGGCTGTCCGCCCAGTTCATCGCGAGCGACCGAAGCTCGTGCGGATCGGGACCGCCGCGGCCGAACAGGCGGGCCGCCTCGGCGACCTCGTAGCGACCGTGCAGCGGACC
>DATFRX010000301.1:0-4325 GCA_035262905.1 Nocardioidaceae bacterium | reverse complement strand
CGTTCTCGGCCTGGGTTCCCGGCCGCGACGCGCAGACGTCGGAGGATGCGGAGGACAACGGCGAGGCGGTCGAGGTGCCGGTGCCGTTCCGGGCCGGCAGTCCGGGAGTCGTCGACCTGCCGGAGCTGGTGAAGAGCTTCGTGGCGAAGGACAGCCTGCTCCACGTCGGAACCACGCTCGACAGCGCCGAGCTCGCCCTGCAGATGATCCGCTTCCCCTATCGGCAGGTCTTCGGCGACACCAGCGTTGACGGGCACCCGCCCGACATCGACACCGTCTTCCGGCCACAGGTCGGCTATCAGGTCGCCCAGCTCGCCACGCTGTTCACCAAGGCGGTGCTGCCATGACCGAGCTGCCTCCCGAAGCAATCGCCAAGCTGACCACCACCCCCCGCTGGTCGGCGCTGGTGCGCACCGGTCTCGACGTCGACGGGATTCTGACGTGGGACCCAGGCCTGGTCCGGCAGAGCCGGGTGCTGGTGCCGATCGACGTCCAGGCGTTGTACGTCCCGCCGGGCGACGCCGAGCAGTACGTGCGGCTGCCGTTCGTACTCACGGCCCCCGACGGTCAGCCGCCGGAGCCGATGCCGAGCCCGTTCGATCCCGGCGCGCCCCGTCCGGCCGGCGTTCATCTGCACTGGGCGCTGCCCGACGCCGTACTCCAGGGCAGTCTCGAGGATCGACGCGACAGCTCGAACCGGCTGGATCTGCGCCCGCTGCCGGATCGGTGGGTGGTGCTGCGGCTGGTGGTGCCGGGTGGCTCGCTCTCCCCGCAAGTCAGCGGGTGGGTGCTGGAGTCCGACACCGCACGGGTGGTGCCGCTGGCGGAGTGGGACGGCCAACCCGCGACCTCGCCACAACTCGGCTGTACCGTCCCGGCGGACGAGCTCGACGGCACGGCCGGTGGCTCGCTGGTCTGGACTGCGGGGTATGACGCGACCGTCGGCCGGTTCGCCGTTCACGACCCGCTCGACGACCTCACCCCGGCCGGTGCCATCGGTGACCTGGCGACCTATCTGGTGGCCGGTTGGTGGTCGGTTCCGGAGCGGGACGTGCTCGACGGCGTCCAGACCACCTCGAGCCTGCAGACCAGGCTGACCGAACTCGGGTGGTCACTCTCGACCGACGCCGAGGGCGGGGACGAGATCGACCGCAGTCGGACCGTGACTGCCATCCGGCGCGAGGCGTTCCTGACCACGGCCGACCGCTACTCGGCGCAGCTCGACGGCCAGTCCGCCACCCGCGACGCCAGCTCGATCTCGGCCGAGGACCGGCTGGCAAGCGTCGCCGAGACCGCCAAGGCGTTCACCCCCTCGTTCTCGGCTCTTGCCGATGTCGGCGCCTCGGTGGTCGCGTCCGAGCCGAGCTGGCCGCGATCGACGATGCTGCACGGCGCCGTGCACGGGGTCCCGGTCGCGGGTCCGATCGTTGCGGACGGCCGGCCGGATGCGGCCGAGCTCGACGTCGCACTCGGCCACCATGGTGACGACATCGCCGCGACGCTGACCTCAGCCGGGCTCGGTGCCCACACCTTCGAAGAGCGGCGGTCGCTCGAGCACGTGCTGTCGGCATTCACCGGACAACTGCTGCCCTCGCTCGGCAGCCCGGACGGACTGGTGTCGGTCGACGAGCACGAGCACGCCTCCGGCTTCTCGGCGTTGCCCGGCGGCGAGGGCGACGTCGAGCGCGTCACTCTCGGTGCCACGGCAGGACCGTTCGACGCCGGTCGGTCAGCGCGCAGTGGCGCCGCTCGCAATCCCGCGGAGGCGAGCAAGGACTTCGAGCGGGGCGATCTCGACACCACGATCGAGTTCACCGGGCGCGATCGGGTGTCCCTGCTCAGCACCGCACAGGTGCGGACCGCCGTACACGGCTGGGAGCCGCCGGACTCCTCCAGGCCCGCGGGCGCGGAAGTACGGGAGGTACGTCCGCCGTTGCCCCGGCTGCATCGGCCGCTGGATCCGATCGTCGCGGTCAAGGGTCCGCGGCGGAGTCTGCGGCACGGGTGGGACGGCCGGTTCTCGCCGGACGGGCGGTTGGTCTGCCGATGGCCGAGTCAGGTGCCGCAGGGCTATGAGCAGTTGGTGGACGGCGCTCGGCTGCTGCCGTCGATCGGGTCGGGCGGCGTCCCTCCCGAGGTGGTCACACTCGCCCGCGAGGCACTGACCCAGAGCCCGTACCTGCGCGGGTGGCTGGCCGAGGTGGCCAGATATCAGCAGGGGCTCGACATCGAGGTCGCGACCGCGCGAATCAATGCCGAGGTGCTGATGCGCTACGGCACGACCGCGGTCTATGACGGGTCCACCTC
Organism: Nocardioidaceae bacterium; assembly: GCA_035262905.1. Taxonomy (GTDB): domain Bacteria; phylum Actinomycetota; class Actinomycetes; order Propionibacteriales; family Nocardioidaceae; genus DATFRX01. Next base: position 2,018 of record DATFRX010000301.1, on the reverse strand, counting down.
GGCCTTCGTGTCGACCGTCGGCCAACGGAACGCCCGGTCCGGCGAGGGCTCGGTGCCGCCGGGAACCGGTCGTCTCGTGGCTGACGAGCTGCGCAACTTCTCGCTGGTCAAGGGGGTGGACGCATCGCCGGTCGCGGTCACGCCGTGGCAGCAGCCGTGGATCCCGATGTGGCTGGAGTGGACGGCCGAGGGCGAGCTCGCCGACCGCCACGAGGGCTGGACGCTGGCGGCGGTGGACCTCGATCCGCCGGCGGATCCGACGACCGAGGCGAGTCCGCCGACTCGCACGTTCACCGGTCGTAGCCCGTTGCATGCCGGCACCGCGACCACCCTCGCCCACAGCATCGAGGCCTGGGCGAAGTCGGAGGACGCGCTCGACCAGCACTCCCAGGGCGAGGCCGACGAGGCCACCGAGGCGTTGCTGTCGGGCCTGGCCAGCGCGGTGGAGTATCTCGACATCGTCACCGGGTCGCTGGACGGCGTACGCGAGCAACTGCTGGGCCTGCCGACCGACGACGGGATCCTCCGACCGCGACTTGAGGACGGCTCGCTGGGCAAGGTCGCGCCGGTCGCCGATCCGCAACTGCTGATGGCGGGCGTGGTGCGACTGACAGCGGCTCGGCTGGTCGATGCCTTCGGACGGACCCTCGACCTGCCCGTGGACCGGCTGCGGGTGCCGGCGCGCGACGAGGTCGTACCGGCGGTCAAGCCGCCACCCGACGATCCGCCACCTGACGAGCCGCTAGTCGACACCCCGCCGGCGGCGCCGGGTCTGCGGGTCCGGCCGAGACTGACCAGGCCGGCCCGCTGGATGTTCCGCTTCGTCGATCCCGCGGTGACCAACCCGTCCCTCGAGCCGGCCGAGGCGAGCATCGACCAGACCGACCCGGCGGCGATGGTCAATCCGGTCGCCGGCTTCCTCCTCCCCGATCACATCGACGAGGCCCTCGAGGTCTTCGACGTCGCCGGGTCGCCGCTTGGGCAGTTGATGGACGCCCCGGTCGGTGGTGGCGTGCTGTGGGAGATCGCGCCGGGCCGGGAAGGGCCACCGGACGCCGGACCGCTGCACGGACTCGACGACGCGGCCCGGCTGCTCGGTCACTTCGCGGCCGGGATGGTCCAGGCGGACGCCCGCGCCAGGTCGGGGAAGCCGCTCGACGCGTCGGACCAGGAGTCCGGCCTGTCGGCGTTTCTGCGCGCCGTCGACTCGACGCTCTGGACCGTGGACAGCTACGCGAGCCTCGGCAGCGAGCACATCGCCGGTCTGGTCGGTCGCCCGCTCGCCGTCGTCCGGGCGCGGCTCAGCATCGAGATCGACGACGACCTCGACGAGCTTGATCTCAGCGACGACGCGATTCGAGCGGCCCGCGAGGCGGCGTACCGCGAGCTCGCCGATCGAGCCTTCGCGGTGCGTCTCGGAGAGCTGACCCGAAGCGACGACGGACTGGTGGCGTTCTTCGTCGACGACGACTTCACGCAGGTGCACGTCGTGGACAAGGTGGTACGCGACGGCGCGCTGGCCAGCGGCCCATGGGAGGGTCACCTCGGCCCGTTCCCGGACCAGACGATCGTCCCCGACGAGCGACCGATCACGCATCCGTACGTCGTCGCCGATGACGAGCTCACGGTCCACCCCGGCCAGGTCGTCACGCTGACCCTGCTCATGCACCCGGCCGGAAACGTGAACCTGACCTCAGGAGTCCTGCCCCGCAAGGCGTTGCAGCTGGCCCGCGACTGGGTCCAGCCCGGCCTCGCGGTGATGGCGCCGTCGGCTCGGATCGGGCCGGTCCTCATCGACACGCTCGATGTCCGGCTGCCCAAGATCTCGGCGTTCGGCGACAAGCAGATCTGGACCCGGCGTGACACCCCGTCGAGCTGGCGAGACGATCCGATCCTGGCGGCGACCCAGACCGCGCTGCTGCCCGACCTGCCGCATCAGGTAGAGGAGGGCTACATCCGGATCGCGCCGGCGACGCCGGAGGAAGCCGGTGGTACGCCATGACGCGCTACGAGTGGCC
>DATFRX010000300.1:0-9521 GCA_035262905.1 Nocardioidaceae bacterium | reverse complement strand
GTCGAATGCGATAGCGCGTCTTGCCCTCGGCCGCGGCCATCCGGTCGGCCAGCAGCACCAACCCGAGCCCGGCCGCGGCCGAGCCGGTGCCCGGGTCCTCGGTGATTCCGGCCTCGGGACAGAACACTCGGGCATGGACCTCGACACCGTCGTCGAACGCCTCCGCGGTGTAGACGCACACGCCGCCAAGCGGGTCGCTCCGCTCACCCGGTGGAGCCACCCACGACGGACCGAGTGGAGAGGCGCCGCGTACGCAGTCTGGCCTGACCGCGACGTACACGAACGCCAGGCCGCAGCTGGCCAGTCGGGCCGGCCGGACCAGGTCGGCATCGGTCAGGCCGAGCCCACCGAGCATCGGCCCGACGTCGACCGCGCCGGTCACCTGCCTGGGCGCCACGGTGAGCTCGGCTCCGTCGTGGCTGACGAAGACCTCGACGTCGCCGGTGCCGCATCGCTGCACCACCTCGCCGGTTTGGAGCAGCCCGCGCCGATGCAGCGCCCATGCGGTGCCGAGCGTCGGATGCCCGGCGAACGGCACCTCGCCCTCGGGCGTGAAGATCCGGATCTCGTAGCGATCCCGGTCGATCGACATCGGGAAGGCGGTCTCGGCGAGCTGCATCTCGTGCGCGATCGCGCGCAGCTGTGCCGCGCTGAGTCCGTCGGCGCCGTAGACGACCGCCAGCGGGTTGCCGTCGTACGCACGCTCCGCGAACACGTCGACGATGTCGAACGCCAATCCGGATGTTTCGGCCATGGTTGGGCGCACCGTACCGATCGAGTCGAATGCGAGGTGGCCGCACCGCGTCGACAGCGCAGCCGACGCACCGACAACCTGCTGTGATCTGGCCGGACACTGTATCGCGAGTTAGCGTGGCGACATGGCCAGTCCCTTCGCCCGCAAGGCGCCCGGCAAGGATCCGGACGAATCGCGCCTCAAGGTCAAGAAGCCCAAGACCTCGGTCGCGGGCGCGACCGCCGTCGGCGTCAGCATGAAACTGGCCGTGGACCAGATGGGCGTCGGTCGCTCCGCCCGCGCCCTTCGGCAGGTCAACCAGACCAACGGCTTCGACTGCCAGGGCTGCGCCTGGCCGGACCCCGATCCGGAGCACCGCCACTCCGCCGAGTTCTGTGAGAACGGCGCGAAGGCGGTCGCCGAGGAGGCGACCCAGCGCCGGGTCGACGCCGAGTTCTTCGCGACCCACTCGGTCGACGAGCTCGCCGATCACACCGACTACTGGCTCGGTCAGCAGGGCCGGCTCACCCAGCCGATGGTCAAGCGGCCGGACTCGCGCCATTACCTGCCGATCGGATGGGACGACGCGTACACCCTGATCGCCCGGCACCTCAACGCGCTCGACTCGCCGAACGAGGCGCTCTTCTACACCTCCGGCCGGACGTCGAACGAGGCCGCCTTCGCCTACCAGCTCTTCGTACGAGCCTTCGGCACGAACAACCTGCCGGACTGCTCGAACATGTGCCACGAGTCGAGCGGTGTCGCACTCAACGAGACGATCGGGATCGGCAAGGGCAGCGTGAGCCTGCTCGACATCTACGACGCCGACCTGATCGTCATCACCGGTCAGAACCCCGGCACCAACCACCCCCGGATGCTCACCGCACTCGAGACCGCGAAGCGCCGCGGCGCCAAGATCATCGCGGTCAACCCGCTGCGCGAGGCCGGGCTGGTCAACTTCCGCAACCCGCAGAAGGTGCGCGGCTGGCTCGGCAAGGGCCAGGACCTCGCCGACCTTCATCTGCCGATCCGGGTCAACGGCGACCTCGCGCTGTGGCAGGCGATCGGCGCGCTGCTGGTCGAGTGGGACGCGCTCGACCACGAGTTCATCGAGCAGCACACGGTCGGATTCGAGGCCTGGGCCAAGCACGTACGCGATCTGGACTGGGATCTGGTCCTCGAGGCGACCGGCCTGACCCGGGAGCAGATCGAGACGACCGCCGCGATGTTCCGCGACTCGTCCAAGACGATCACCTGCTGGGCGATGGGCATCACCCAGCACCGCAACGCGGTCGCCACCATCAAGGAGTTCGTCAACGTCGCACTGGCCCAGGGCAACATCGGCAAGCTCGGCGCCGGACTTTGCCCGGTCCGCGGCCACTCCAACGTCCAGGGCGACCGGACCATGGGCATTTGGGAGCGGCCGAAGGCGTCGTTCCTGGACGCGCTGCAGGCGGAGTTCGGCTTCGACCCGCCGCGCGAGCCCGGCTACGCCACGGTCCACGCCATCGAGGCGCTGCGAGACGGCAAGGCCAAGGTGTTCATCGGCCTCGGCGGCAACTTCGTCGCGGCGGCGCCGGACACCGACGTGACGATGGCCGCGATGCAGTCGGCGGACCTGACCGTCCAGATCTCGACCAAGCTCAACCGGTCACACGCGGTGTGCGGCGACACGGCGCTGATCCTGCCGACCCTTGGTCGGACCGAGCGGGACGAGCAGGCCGGCGGCGTGCAGTACGTCACCGTCGAGGACTCGATGTCGGCGGTGCACGCCTCGCACGGCGGTCTCGACCCGGCCAGCGTCGATCTCCGGTCCGAGGTCACCATCGTCACGAGCCTGGCCGAGGCCACGATCGGCGCCCGGCACGGCATCGGCTGGGCCGGCATGCGCGACGACTACGGCGTGATCCGCGACCACATCTCGCGGGTCGTCCCGGGCTGCGACTCCTACGAGGAGAAGGTGCGCCGACCAGGTGGCTTCGTTCTGCCGCACCCGCCTCGCGACTCCCGTACGTTCCCGACCGTGCAGGCCGCCGCGGTGTTCACGGTGAGCCCGACCGACGTACTCGAGGTGCCCGAAGGCCGACTGCTGCTGCAGACCATCCGCAGTCACGACCAGTTCAACACCACGATCTACGGGCTGGACGACCGCTATCGCGGCGTCCGTCGCGGCCGTCGGGTCGTCTTCGTCCACCCCGACGACATCGAGGCGCTCGGCCTGTCCGACGGCGACCTGGTCGATCTGGTCTCGGAGTGGCACGACGACGTCAAGCGGCGGGCCGAGGCGTTCCGGGTCGTGAGCTACGACACGCCACGCGGCTGCGCAGCCGGCTACTTCCCGGAGACCAATCCGCTCGTGCCACTCGACTCGACCGCGATCGGCAGTCACTGCCCGACTAGCAAGTCGGTCATCATCCGGCTCGAGCCGCACATCACGGCGTAACCGGCTACGGCGTGGACACCGCCGCGAGGGCTAGACCATGTGCGCAGCGCCGCACATCATGATCGCCGGGTGGTGGATCACCACAGGTGGATAGTGGTGCGCCGGCGGCGTATCGGCCTGAGCAGCGACATCGGTAGAGAGACCCGCGGTGCACGCACCCGCGACGACGATGGCGGCGAAGAACCGCTTCACGACCCCACATCCCTTCGAAGACCCATCGCCAGCGTGCGCCTCGCGCGACCGCTTCGTCAATGCCGACGAGTGTCGGGACGACGAGCGGGACCCCGTAGCATCGACGACATGACCACCCTTTCCGTCGACCGGGTCCGTGACGCCCTGGCTGGCGTCAACGACCCCGAGATCAAACGCCCGATCACCGAGCTCGGCATGGTCGACGACATCGCGATCGACGGCGACCGGGTCGACGTGAAGGTGCTCCTCACAGTCGCGGCCTGCCCGATGCGCGACCGGCTCACCAAGGACGTGTCCGCCGCTGTCGCCGCGCTCGAGGGCGTACGCGATGTCCAGGTCGAGCTCGGCGTGATGAGCGAGGAGCAGCGTAAGGGCCTGCGCGAGCAGCTGCGCGGCGGGCAGACCACTCGCGAGATCCCGTTCGCGCAGCCCGGCTCCCTCACCAAGGTCTATGCGATCGCCTCCGGCAAGGGCGGCGTCGGGAAGTCATCGGTCACGGTCAACCTGGCACTGGCGATGGCGCAGAACGGCCTCAAGGTCGGTGTCGTCGACGCGGATGTGTACGGCCACTCGGTGCCCGCCATGCTCGGCGTCGGCGACCAGCGACCCACCCAGGTCGACGACATGATCATGCCGGTGCCGATCATGGACCTGAAGGTGATGAGCGTCGGCATGCTGAAGCCGCGCCGCGAGCAGGTCGTCGCCTGGCGCGGACCGATGCTCGACCGGGCGCTCGTACAGATGCTCAGCGACGTCTACTGGGGCGATCTCGACGCGCTGTTGCTGGATCTGCCGCCGGGCACTGGCGATATGGCAATCAGCCTCGGTCAGCACTTGGCCAACGCCGAGGTCATCGTCGTGACCACGCCGCAGGCCGCGGCCGCCGAGGTCGCCGAGCGCGCCGGCACGATGGCGTCGATGATGCACCAGCGGGTCGGCGGTGTCGTCGAGAACATGTCCTACCTGGTCTGCCCCCACTGCGGGCCTGAGCACAAGATCGAGGTCTTCGGCTCCGGCGGCGCCGATCGGGTCGCAGCGACGCTCGAGCAGCGGTTCGGCTACGACGTACCCGTCCTCGCCAGGATCCCGCTCGACGAGCGACTCCGCGAAGGCGGCGACCTTGGCACGCCGATCGTGGCCGCCGCCCCGGACTCGCCGGCCGCGACCGAGCTGCGCCAGATGGCCGAGTCCCTGGCCGGCCGATCACGCGGTCTCGCGGGCATGCAGCTCGGCCTGACACCCGCCAACCAGGCCTAGGACGACGCCATGTTCGGCATGGGCTGGCCCGAGATGATGGTCATCCTGATCGTCGGCGTCATGGTGTTCGGGCCGGACAAGCTGCCCGAGATTGCCCGCCAGGCAGGCAGCTTCCTACGCGGGGTGCGTCGCATGATGGACGACGCCCGGCGTGACCTGTCGAACGAGCTGGGCGACGACTACGACCAGTTCAAGGACCTCAACCTGCGCGATCTCAACCCGCGCGAGTTCGTACGCAAGCAGCTCAGCGACGCGGTCGAGGCCGAGCCCGATCCGGTGCCGCCGGGCAAGCGGCCGCTGAAGAACGGGGAGCGGCCGCCGTTCGACCCGGACGCGACGTAGCGAGCGCCAGCGTCAGCCGACCTGGCCGTCGAGCGTGACGGCCACGGTGTTCGTCTCGCCGTCGCGGCGGTACTTCACCTCGATCGTCTCGCCCGGCACGTGCTTGCGAATCGAGACGATCAGGTCCACGCCGCCGCCGGTGATCGGGTCGCCGTCGATACTGAGGATCCGGTCGCCCGCTTCGATGCCGGCGTCCTCGGCCGGTGTGCCGGGCTCGACCTCGTCGATGATGGCGGCCTCGGAGTCGGTGGTGCGCACCTTGGCGCCGATGATCGGGTACTCCGCCTCGCCGTCGCGAAGCAGCTGCCGCACGGTCCGGCGTACCTGGTCGATCGGGATCGCGAAGCCCAGGCCGATGCTGCCGGACTCGCCTCCGAGTGAGGCGCCGAGCGAGACGATCGCCGAGTTGATGCCGATCACCTGACCGTGAAGGTTCACCAGCGGCCCGCCGGAGTTGCCGGGGTTGATCGCGGCGTCGGTTTGGACCGCACTCATGTACGACGACTCGCCCGAGCCGCCCGCGGTCACCGGCCGGTCGAGGGCACTGACGATGCCGCTGGTGACAGTGCTGGTCAGACCGAGCGGCGACCCGATCGCCACCACCGGAGCGCCGACCCGAAGCGTTGCGGAGGTGCCGAGGCTGGCCGGCTTGAGGCCCTTGGAGTCGACTTCGAGGACCGCGAGGTCGTAGGACGGCGACTGACCGACGATGCTGGCGTCGCGCTCGTCCTCCCTCTGCGTGACGACCGTGATCTCACCGCCACTCTTCGCCGCCAGCTCGACGACGTGGTTATTGGTGACGATATGTCCCTTGTGGTCGATGACGAATCCGGAGCCGGTGGCCTGCTGGCTGCCGTGGGCGACCTTGATCTGCACGACACTCGGCAGCAGTTCTTCGGCGACCGCGGCGACGCTGGTGTTGTCGGCCGGCAGCGGCGCCGGATCGGTCGGCAGCGGGTCCTCGGTGATCACCGAGCGCGCCTGGTCGTTGCCGTCGTCGACGTTGTTCATCAGCCAGGCGCCGCCAGCGCCACCGAGGACGCCGACGATCAGCGCGATCGCGATCACCGGGCTCATGCCGCCGCGACGCGGACCGTGCGGCTCCCTCGGCGGTGGGACGTAGGGCGGCGGGCCGTACGGCGCTCCGCCCTCTCGGGGAGGCGGCAGGCCGGGGCCGGGGTACGGCGAATATCCGGGCGGCTGGCCAGGCGGCGGTGGCCGCAGGCCAGGCGGCGGTGGGTACCCCGCGCCGTTCGACGGCGGCCGGCTCGCCGGTCGCGGCATCCCGGGCCCAGGTCCGGGCGGTGGATCGGGAGGCGGAGGCGGCGGAGGGAGGTCAGCGGAGCCGTAGTAGGGAGGCGACCAACGTCCGGATTGTCCGGACCAACGCTCCGTCGGCTCGTCTTCGCTCACCCATCAAGGGTAGGTGGTTCGCCCTTAAACGCCGACCGGCAGCGGGTCGAACGGGCCCGCGAACCGGCGACGGCCGCCACGCGGTGCGCGATGCTCCAGCGCACGGCGCAACATGCGTCGGCCACGGTGGATCCGGGACCGCACGGTGCCGAGCTTGACTCCGAGCAGGTCAGCGATCTCTTCGTACGAAAGTCCCTCGACGTCGCATAGGACGACGGCGGCCCGGAACTCCTTCGGCAACTGCTTGAGCGCCGCCTCGACGTCGGCGTCGAAGGTGCCGTCGGACAGCACGTCCTCGGGCGACGGCAGCTCGCCGATCAGGCGCTCCTCGGGCCGGTCGCCAAGGCCGTCGAAGCGAATCCGGGTGCGGCGCCGGGCCTTGTCGAGGAAGAGATTGGTGGTGATCCGGTGCAGCCAGCCCTCGAACGAGCCCGGCGTGTAGCGGTCCAACGAGGCGAACACCCGGATGAACACGTCCTGGGTGAGGTCCTCTGCGTCGTAGCGGTCGCCGGTCAGGCGGTAGGCCAGCCGGTAGACGCGAGCCGAGTGCAACCGGACGATCTCGTCCCAACTCGGACTCGTGCCCTCCTCTCGAGGGTCGGCGTCCTTCGTCACTACGTCCACAGGCTCAGTCTGAGTCGAATTGCTGAGAGAAGTCCGAGAAGCCGATGACGGCGAGCCAAGAAGCCGGGCCCTCCCGGACAGCGGCTAATGTGTTGTTCGCCCTCGGAAGCCGACGAAGGAGGCGACCATCGCCGGGATCGCGCCCGCGAGTTGGGCCTACTCCGAAGCCTTCGTCACCGAGGACGAGCATCTGGCCGCCGCCCGGGCCCGCGCCAAGGAGGTCGGGGCGACGCCGATCGGATCCGGCGGCGGCGCCGCACTGGCGTTCCTGGCGTCGATCATCGGTGCGAAGGGCGTGGTCGAGGTCGGCACCGGGGCCGGTGTCTCCGGTCTCTGGCTGCTCCGTGGGATGCAGGGCGACGGCGTACTCACATCGGTGGACACCGAGGCGGAGCACCAGCGCCTGGCCCGCGAGACCTTCACCGAGGCCGGCATCCCGTCGCGGCGCTACCGGCTGATCTCGGGCTACGCGCTCGAAGTGCTGCCACGCCTGACCGACGGGCACTACGACCTGGTCTTCCTCGACGCCGACAAGCACGAGTACGCCGAATATCTCACCGAGGCCCGGCGGCTGCTCAAGGTCGGGGGTCTGGTCGCCATCGACAACGCGCTCTGGCACGACCGGGTGGCCGATCCGTCGCAGCGTGATCCGGAGACGGTGGCGATCCGGGAGACCGGACGGTCGATGCGCGACGACGAGGGATGGCTGCCGCTGCTACTCCCGGTCGGCGACGGCCTTCTCGTCGCGAAGAAGCTCGATCCCGGGCCCGACACCGCCTAGGCGACTGCGCAGGCTTTGCGTGGAGGCCGTCAGACGACGGCCTTCAACGCATCTCCGAGCTCGCCCGCCTCCTCGGCGTTGAGCTCGACGACCAGCCGCCCGCCACCTTCGAGCGGGACCCGCATCACGATGCCTCGCCCCTCCTTGGTGACCTCGAGCGGGCCATCGCCCGTTCGCGGCTTCATCGCAGCCATGCGCGCACTCCTTTCCTGTGCTGCGCCACATCCACCGCTCCAGGTAGTGAGAGTCCACTGCGGTGAGTGCACTGCGGCGCCGCGTTCGCCGACCATTATCGCGCATGTCGTCCCCCGGATGTCGGCACTACCCACAGCCTCGTCGCGTAACTTCGCATCCTCAGGCAGACTCAGACCCGTGAACGCCCGCTCTGCCCTGTTCGATCTCTACGGCGATCACCTGCGCACACGCAAGGGCGAGGCCGCGGTGTCGGCGCTGGTCCGGTTGCTGGCGCCGATGGACATCAAGCCGCCGGCGGTACGGACGGCGGTCTCGCGGATGGTCCGGCAAGGCTGGCTCGAGCCGACTCCCACCGATGCAGGACCCGGCTACACCATGACGCCGCAGGCCTGGCGACGGCTCGACCAGGCGGCCACCCGGATCTATCGCACCCGGGCCGGCGGCTGGGACGGACACTGGCACGTCCTCGTACTCGAACAGATCAGCAACCGCAGCGCTCGGGAGCGGGTCCGGTCCGCGCTGACCTTCCTCGGCTACGCGCCGATCGCCGACAACACCTGGATCGCGGCCTACGACTCCGACGAGGTCGATTCCGTCCTCGCAGCCGATCACGCCGAGGCCCGGGCGTTCAAGTCCGAGTACGACGGCGATCCGGCCGCGCTGGCCCGCGAGCTGTGGGACCTCGAGGGCCTCGCCGAGGCCTACACGGACTGGCTCGACGACGCGAGGGACCTGGCGGCCGAGGCCCCGGACCCACTCGGCACCGAGCCCGACGACGACGAGCTCGCCTTCGCGGTGCGGAGCCGGCTGATCCACGAGTGGCGCAAGTTCCTGTTCACCGATCCCGGCCTGCCGGCGGAGCTGCTGCCGGCCGGCTGGCCCGGTGCGGCGGCCGCCGGGTTCTTCGACACGGAGGCTGCCAGACTCCTGCCGGGCGCCAGCCGCTTCGTCGACCGCTGTCTCGAGAACGGGAGAACCTCATGACCGACGCCAATGTCAGCTACGACGTGGCTGAGAGCGTCGCGACGATCCGACTCGCTCGTCCGGACGCCATGAACAGCTTGACCCGAGCCACCAAGGACGAGCTGAAGCGCGCCGTACTCGACGCCGCCGGCGACGATGGAGTCCGCTGCGTCGTCGTCACCGGATCGGGCCGGGCCTTCTGCGTCGGCCAGGACCTGCGCGAGCACGCCGAGGCGTTGCAGACCAAACCGCTCGAGGAGATCTGGGCGACCGTGCCGGACCACTACGCCCCGATCGCACTCGGCCTCGCGACCATGCCGAAGCCGGTGATCGCGGCCCTCAACGGCGTGGCAGCGGGCGCCGGTGCGTCGATCGCGTTCGCCTGCGACTTCCGGATCGCGGCTGAAGGCGCCGGCTTCAACACCGCGTTCGCCGCGATCGGGCTGTCCTGCGACACCGGCATCTCCTGGACGCTCCCCCGGCTGATCGGGCGGGCCGCCGCGATCGACCTGCTGATCCGGCCCCGGACGGTCAAGGCGCCGGAGGCCGCCGAGCTCGGCCTATTGACCCAGGTCGTC
>DATFRX010000299.1:0-15253 GCA_035262905.1 Nocardioidaceae bacterium | reverse complement strand
GGGCAACTGCCGAGGCGGCCTGGCACGCGCAGCACCGGCAGGCGTTCGGCCGCGTGCTGGCCGAGCAGCCCGCCATGACCAACGTGCTCGCCGACCTCGCCGTCGAGGCCGAGGCCGCGATCCGACTCGGCCTGCGGCTGGCGGTCGCAGTGGATCGGCCCGACGACGAGCACGAGCAGGCGCTGCGACGGATCGGCCTGCCGCTGGCGAAGTTCTGGGTCTGCAAGCGGACACCGTTCCACGTCGCTGACGCGCTGGAATGCCTTGGTGGCAACGGTTATGTCGAGGAATCGGGCCTGCCGCTGCTGTTCCGCGAATCGCCGCTGAACTCGATCTGGGAGGGCAGCGGCAACGTCAACGCCCTCGATGTCCTGCGCGCGCTGCGTCGCGAACCTGCCGTCCTGGACGCCTGGCTGCTCGAGGTCGGGGCGGTCCGCGGCGAGGATCCCCGGCTCGACAAGGCCGTCACGGACGTGCTGACGATGCTGTCCGACCTCGAGGGCATGGAGCAGCGGGCTCGGCGGCTGGCCGCGCGCATGGCGACCTGTCTGCAAGCCGCACTGCTCCTGCGGCACGGCGATCCGGCGGTGGCCGATGCCTTCTGCGCCTCGCGGCTTGGCGGCGACTGGGCCGGCACCTTCGGCACCCTGCCGGCGGGTGTCGACGTCGACGCGATCGTCCGGCGTACGATGCCGGCCGTCTGAGCGAGAGGAAGAGATGCCGCGCCAGCTGACGGCCTACCTGACCGCTGCCATCGGAGCCGGGGTCATCGCCGCCGTCGCGGTGCTGTCGGTGCGATCGCAGGATCCTGCTCTGGCGGGCATCGGACTGGCGGCCGCGATCGGAGTGCTGGCGATCCTGACCGCTGGCGGCCGGTTCGGCCTCGGCGTACTCGATCCGGCCTGGACCCTGGCCCTGTTGCTGCGCGGCCGGCTCGGCGTCGCGGACCTGCTGCCGCTGTGGGCAGCGCAGGCGGTCGGCGCGTTGGTCTTCGGTGCGCTGGCGCGATGGGTGGTCGACGACCTGCGGCAGTGGTCGGTCATCGACCAGCCCGACCTGGCGCCGGCCGCGGTAGTCGTGGCCCTCGTCGCTCTGGTGGGCAGCTGGGTCGTCGTCGCGGTCGATGCCGGCCGGGCGCCAGCGGCCGCGGCTGGGCTCCCGGCCCTCGGTGGAGCGGCCGCGCTGCCACCGCCCTTCGCCGCGGCGGCCAACCCGGCCGCGCTGTTCGCCCTGGGAGTCGCCGGCATCGCCGACTGGGAGTACGTGTTCTTCGTCACCGTTGCGGCCTTCGCCGGAGCCGTCGTCGGTGCCCTCACCTCGCCGATCCTGGAGCCGACGACTGCGAGCCGCTGAACTCATGCCGTCTCATCATTTGAGACTATGTTCCACATAGTGGTCTAGGACCTTGGCAGTAGGCGTGTTCGCACCGAAGACTTGCGGCCATGACTGCTGCAGTGACGACGCACCTCGTGGCTCGACGCCACGTGGACTTCGGTCGCGTCCGCAGCATGATGTGTCACTCGGCCTGAGCCTGCCCGCCATCCGCTGAGCGTGCGGCACCTCTCCGGCCCTCGATCCCGAGTCTTCGGCAATCGACGCCAGTGTCCGCACCTCGCTGACCCCGAGGACACCGATGACCGTCACCTCCTCCACCGACACGGCACCGTCGGACGCCCCTGCGTCCCGGACCGCGTCCGGACCCCGTCGCAAGCGCGGCGAGGGTCAGTGGGCGCTCGGCTATCTCGAGCCGCTCAACGCCAACGAGCAGGTGAAGAAGGACGACGACGCGCTGCACGTCCGGGACCGGATCGAGAACATCTATGCGCACACCGGGTTCGACGCGATCGACCGCGCCGACCTGCGCAATCGGTTCCGCTGGTGGGGCCTCTACACCCAGCGCAAGCCCGGCGTCGACGGCGGCAAGACCGCCACGCTCGAGCCTGAGGAGCTCGAAGACGCGTACTTCATGCTGCGGGTACGCGTCGACGGTGGCCAGCTCGACCTGGCCCAGCTGCGCGCGGTCGCCGAGGTGTCGAGCACGTACGCCCGCGACACCGCCGACCTCACCGACCGGCAGAACATCCAGCTGCACTGGGTCCGGATCGAGGACGTGCCGGCGATCTGGGACCGACTCGAGGCCGTCGGACTGTCCACCCAGGAGGCCTGTGGCGACTGCCCGCGGGTGATCCTGGGCAGCCCGGTCGCCGGCATCGCCCGCGACGAGATCATCGACGGCACCTGGGCGGTCGAGGAGATCAAGTCCCGCTTCATCGGCGACCCGGCGTTCTCCAACCTGCCCCGCAAGTACAAGACCGCGATCACCGGCCACCCCAGCCTCGACGTGGAGCCGGAGATCAACGACATCGCCTTCGTCGGCGTCGAGCACCCCGAGCACGGCCCCGGGTTCGACCTCTGGGTCGGCGGCGGCCTCGCCACCAACCCGAAGCTGGCCCAGCGACTCGGCGCCTGGGTGCCGCTCGCCGAGGTGCCGGAGGTCTGGGCCGCGGTGACCGGCGCCTTCCGCGACTACGGCTACCGCCGGCTGCGTTCGCGGGCCCGCCTGAAGTACCTGCTCGCCGACTGGGGTACCGAGCGGTTCCGCCAGGTCGTCGAGGACGAGTACCTCGGGCGCAAGCTGCTCGACGGCCCGGCGCCGGCCGTACCCGACGCGCCCGGCGACCACATCGGCATCCACCAGCAGGTCGACGGTCGCTACTACATCGGCGTGGCGCCGACCGTGGGACGGATCACCGGGTCGCTGCTGTCCAAGCTGGCCGACGTCGTCGAGGCGCACGGCAGCACCCGGATCCGTACGACGCCACAACAGAAGCTGCTCGTGCTCGACGTGGAGCGGGACGCGATCGAGGAGCTGGTCGCCGACCTCGCCGATCTCGGGTTGCACGCCAACCCGTCGCAGTGGCGGCGCAACACGATGGCCTGCACCGGCATCGAGTTCTGCAAGCTCGCCATCATCGAGACCAAGGACCGGGCCACTTGGCTGATCGACGAGCTCGAGCGCCGCATCCCCGAGCTCGACGTGCCGATCACGGTCAACGTCAACGGCTGCCCCAACTCCTGCGCCCGGATCCAGGTGGCCGACATCGGCCTCAAGGGCCAGCTGGTGATGGACGACCAGCGCCGCCAGGTCGAGGGCTTCCAGGTGCATCTCGGCGGCGGGCTCGGGCTCGACGCCAAGTTCGGTCGCAAGCTGCGTACCCACAAGGTCACGGCCACCGGCCTCGCCGACTACGTCGAGCGGGTGGTCCGCAACTACCTCGATGAGCGGTCCGACGGCGAGTCGTTCGCCCGCTGGGTCGCCCGCGCCGACGAAGGCGAGCTGCGATGAGCACCCGTTCGGTCCCGTTCCACTGCCCGTACTGCGGAGACGAGGACCTGCACCCCCACAGCGGACGGCACGGCGACTGGGAGTGTCGAGCCTGTCTGCGCGCGTTCAGCCTGCACTTCCTCGGCCTGCTCACTCCCCAGGCCGACGCCGACATCCCGTCGATCGGAACGGACTCACGATGACTGCCACCGCTGACACCGGCGCCCCGCTCCAGCAGCGCGAGAGCGTACGGCGCGACGCCCGTGAGCTTCGCGAGCTGGCCGCCGTCCACGGACCCGAGCTCGAGCTCGCCCCGGCCGAGGCGATCATCGAGTGGGCCGTGACGACCTTCGGCGAGCGGTTCTGCATCACGTCCTCGATGGCCGACGGCGTACTCGCGCATCTGGCCTCGCGGGTCGCGCCGGGCATCGACGTCATCTTCCTCGACACCGGCTACCACTTCGCCGAGACGATCGGCACCCGCGACGCGATCGCCGCGACTCTGCCGGTCAACGTGATCACGGTCCAGCCGCGGCTGTCCGTCGACGAGCAGGACACCTTCCACGGCAAGGACCTGTTCAACAGCGATCCCGATCGATGCTGCTTCATGCGCAAGGTCGAGCCGCTGATCCGGGGCCTTGCGGAGTACGACGCGTGGGCGACCGGACTGCGTCGCGAGGAGACCCGCAGCCGGGTCATCGCGCCGGTCGTCGGTTGGGACGACCAGAAGCAGAAGGTGAAGGTGTCGCCGCTGGCGCGCTGGACCCAGGACGACGTCGACCGCTACATCACGGAGCACGACGTCCTCGTCAACCCCCTGCAGTACGACGGCTACCCCTCGATCGGCTGCTGGCCGTGCACCCGTCGCGTGGCGCCGGGCGACGACCCACGCAGCGGCCGATGGAGTGGCTTCGCCAAGACCGAATGTGGCATTCACACCGATGGGAGGTCCGCCTCATGACAGCACCCGCTCTGGTGGCGCTGGCCCACGGCAGTCGCGATCCGCGCTCCGTCCAGACCGTCACCGCCCTGACCGACATCGTGGCGGCCATGCGTCCCGATCTCCGGGTCGAGCCGGCCTTCCTCGAGCTGTCGGCGCCACTGCACTCAGACGTGATCGACCGGCTGGTGGCCGAGGGGTACGACGAGATCGTGCTCGTACCGCTGCTGCTCACCGAGGCGTACCACGCGAAGGTCGACGTGCCGGCCGCGGCCGAGCAGGCGATGCGGCGGCACCGAGGCCTGCTGGTCCGGGCCACTCCGGTCCTCGGCCTGGAGTCCGCCTTCCTGGACATCCTGGACCGACGGCTTCGAGCAGCCCTGTCGGAGCGCCGGGTACGTGAGCTCGATGCGCTCGTCCTGGCCTCGGCCGGGTCGTCGAACCCGATGGCCAACGCATCGATCGGCCGGCTGGCCCGGACCTGGGGCAGTCGGCACAAGCTCCCGGCACTGGCGGCCTTCGCGTCGACCTCGCCACCGACCACGGCCGAGGCGATCCGCGACTTCCGGCGAGACGGCCGGCGGCACATCGCGGTCGGGTCGTTCTTCATCGCGCCGGGATTCCTGTCCCAGCGGGCCGAGGAGCTGGCCCTCGAGGCAGGTGCGGTCGCTGTGTCAGATCCGCTCGGCGCTGATCCGGTGATCGCCCGGACCATCCTGGCCCGCTATGCCGTCGGCGCCGTCGAGCTGGTGCCGATCCCGGCCTGACCGTGGCCCTGACGCCGACGCCCCACTGGCGGTAGGCAAATCGCGAGACACGCCGGCGTGTTTCGCGATTTGGCTACCGCCAGGGGGTGCCGTGCGCGGTGGCGACGTCGGGGCGCTCCGCTAGCGTCAGGCCATGACAGCCGCGCGACGCCTCATCGGGGAGTCGATGTCGACCGCCACGGCGCGCCGGATCGCGCTCGTGGCCCAGGGGTTCGCCGACCCACGTCCGAGCGGGCGCGTCGACGTACGACGGCTGCGCCGGGTGATCGACCGGATCGGGGTTCTCCAGCTCGACTCGGTCAACGTGCTGTGCCGGTCGCACTACCTGCCGGTCTTCGCCAGACTCGGACCCTACTCGCGGGCCACCCTGGACCGGATGTCATGGGGCGGCGGCCGGCGCGAGCTGTTCGAGTACTTCTGGGGCCACAAGGCGGCGCTGATCCCGATGTCGTCGTACCCGCTCATGCGCTGGCGGATGCAGGCCGTCGCGCGACAGGCCTGGGACGGCGAGCTGGACCCCGATCTGGAGGCGCCGTGGGCCGTGATCGCAGGGATGCGCCGGCTGACCCTGGAGCGGCCCGGCCTGGTCGACCAGGTGCTCACCGTCGTCGCCGATCGGGGTCCGGTCACGGCGTCCGAGGCGAGCCCAGACGGTCAGCGACGCGCCGCGAGCGAGCCGCATCCGGATCCGACAACGGGCCGGATGTGGAACTGGCAGGACGCCAAGATCGCGATCGAGTACCTGTTCAGCACGGGCCAGGTGGCGATCGCGGGGCGGCGCAACTTCGAACGGCGGTACGACCTCGCCGAGCGGGTCGTACCGGCCGACGTACTCGCCAAGCCGGAGCCGACCGCCGAGGAGGCCCAGCGGGAGCTGATCCGGATCGCCGCCCGCGCGTCCGGAGTGGCGACGGCCCGCGAGCTGTGCGGAGCGTCCGGCGGCGGCTACATCACACTGCCCAAGGCCGCCCTGAAGCCGCGGATCGCCGAACTCGTCGAGGCCGGCGAGCTGGTCCCGGTCCAGGTCGAGGGCGTGTCGCAGCAGTGTTATCGCTGGTCGGATGCCCGCGAGGCGCATCGGGTGCCGGCCCGCGCGCTGCTGTCCCCGTTCGACTCGCTGATCTGGAACCGGGACCGGACCGAGCATCTGTTCGGCTTCCACTACCGGATCAGCATCTACACGCCGGCGGCGGAGCGGGTGCACGGCTACTACGTGCTGCCGTTCCTGCTCGGCGACCGACTCGTCGCCCGGGTCGATCTCAAGTCCGATCGCGCCGCATCCGCACTGCTGGTCCCCACGGTGAACGCCGAAGGCGACGTCCCGCACGACGAGATCGCAGCCGAGCTGGCGGCCGAATTGCGCCTGATGGCCCGCTGGCTCGACCTCGACGACGTGGTGGTCGGGGGCGCGGGCGACCTCGCACCGGCACTCACCCACGCCCTCGGCGCCTAGGCCGAAGGCTAGGTCTCGAGCAGCGTCTTGAGGGCGGCGAGGCGATCCCGCCAGGCGGACTTGGCCGCGTCAGCTGCATCGGTGGACCCGAGCCGAGCGTGCTCGATCCCGATCTGACACCGGGACTCCCCCGTCGCGTCGATCGTGACGTTGACCCGCTCGCCGTCGTCGCCGCAGTCGAACCGGGCGGAACGGCTGGGTCGCGACGTACGCTCGCGAAGCGCCACGTCGGACAGCCACCGTGCCCGTACGGCCGGGTCGACGACCGCCTCGTAGACCCGCTCGGCCGGCGCGCCGATCGACTTGCTGGCGGTGACCGTGTACGTGCCATCGCTGCGGCTGCCCGGGTCGCGGACGCCGCGCGCCTGCTCGTACTCGACGATGATCTTCTGCGCCCACCAGTCGCTGAGACCGTGCTCGGTGGTGAGCCAGCCGAAGATCTCCTGGTACGGCCGCCCGACGGCTCCCCAGGCGTCGAGGACCTCGAACCACTCATCGCGGTCGCGACCGGTCGTGCGTTTGATGGCTGGCTCGGACTTGCCCGTCGCGGTGTTCACGGTGCTGCTCCTCGATCCCGGCGCCCGCACAGCGCCGTCACTCTATGGACCGTCGACGGCGCCGAAACTCATCGGTGCCGCCACCACTGGGGGTAGGGCGTGTCCAGCAAGGCTCAGCGGCGGTCGGACGGGGACGAGCCGCCGCGGCTGACCGCTCGGGTGGCGACCAGGGCGCCGTGCCGGACGGCCCGCTCGAGCTCCCATCGGCGGATGGCGAAGTCCGGCGAGGGCAGTGAGATCGCGACCGAGGCGACGACCGCTCCGGCGGGCGACAGCACCGGCGCCGCGAGGCAGGACAGCCCCTTCTGGAACTCCCCCACCTCCAGGGCAACGCCGGACTTGCGTACCTGCTCCAGATGGACCTCGAGCATGTTGCGATCGACGATCGTGTTGTCGGTGCAGCGCCGGAGCCCGACCCGGGCCAGGTAATTGTCCCGGTCCTCGGACGTCATCGCGGCCAGCATCACCTTGCCGAAAGCCGTGGCATGCGTCGCCTCGTGGAAGCCAACGTCGAGCACCCGCACGCGTGGCCGCCGCTCGGAGTCGACGACATGAGCGATGACCACGTCGATCTCGCGGTAGACGGCGTAGTAGGCCGCCGCGTCCGCCTCGACATGCAGCCGCCGGATGGCGTCGGCGATCTGGATCGGCACCTGCAACTGCCGTTCGAGTCCCTGCTCGAGCAGGCGTACCCGATAACCCAGGGCATACCGATGCAGATGGGCCAGATGGATCACGTAGCCGGACTCGATCAGGGTGGCGAGCAGGTGGTACGTCGACGGCACCGCCAGGTCGAGATGCGCGCCGATCTCCTTGGCCGTGACACCCTCCGGACTGGCGGCGACGAACTCGATCGCCCGCAGCGCCCGCGACACCGACTGGATCGTCCCGGCAACCGGGACCTGCGTCTGCGTCGGCTCGGTATGGGGCGTCACAACGACTGATTCTCTCAGACGGCCGTTGAGCCCAGCCCCGGTCGAGCGTCCAGTCGTCGACGACGAGGTCACCCGGCGACCGCCCCGTCGCGCCCGTAGCGCACCTCCAGGAGGCCCCGGCACAGCGCCGCATTGCCCTCGATGCTGATCCGCGTGGTCCGGGCGAACCGCAGCTGGGCCGGCAGATCGAGCTCGGTGATCGGCTCACCGGCGTCGTCGACCAGCAGCGGCGCGTCGTCGGACTCCGGCAGGCTCAGCTCGCGCCGGCGCCGACGGAGCCGCTCGAGATCGAGCCCCGGTGGGACGTCGCCGAGCGTGGCGGTCGCGAGATCCGACACGGTCCACCCCGACGCGACCAGGCCGGAGGCACAGCGCTCCTGGCCGGCCCGGTGCGCCTTGCGGCGGAAGGTCAGGCGCAATTCGGCCAGCTCGTCGTCGGCGAGACCGGGGAACGAGCCGGCGAACCCACGACCGTCCGCGACCCCCGCGTTGATCTCGTCGGACGCGAAGTGGTCGATCAGCCGGATCACGGCCCGCTCCACACCGGGCACCGAGACGACCGCGTCGTGGGCGTCGGCCACCATGAGATAGGCGAAATTGGGTGCGCAGAAGTACGTCGGCAGTCGAAGTTCGACGGTCACCCTCTCACCGTCGACCTGCACCGAAGCGACGAAGTCGAGGCGCACGATCGACTCGTCAAGCTCGGGGTCGCGCACGGTGTCCAGCGCCCGCCGCACCGCGAGCACCGGATCAGCCGCGACGTCGACTGCCATCAGGCCACCGGCTCCGGCTCGGCACCGACGGCGCCGGTCTCCGACTCCGGCAGCCGCAGCTGCTCGGGAACGTCGATGTCGTAGAGCCGGGCCATGTTGAGGCCCAGAATCTTCTTCTTCACGTCGGTCGTCAGCGCCGGGTACTCCGTCATGTCCTCCGGGATGGAGAAGTCGACGAACCGCTCGATCAGCCAGGCCGGGGTCCAGATCGCGTAGTCGCTGGCGAAGCTGATCCGGTCCTCGCCGATCCAGTACAGGAGCTCGCCGACGATCTGCGCGAAGTAGCGCGGCCGGGAGTGGATGAACGGCATCGCGACGGCCAGCCCGCCGTACACGTTGGGCTCCTGGGTCGCGATCCAGCAGAAGTCCTCGAGCCGGGGCAGCCCGACGTGCTCGACGATGAAGTTGAGCTCGGGGAAGGTCGAGGCCACGTCGTCCACGTCGGCGACGTCGAAGGCGTCCCGGTTGAGCGGGTAGATCGTCGGGCCCTTGTGGATGTGGATGTTGGTGATCCCGAGCTCCTGGCACTTCTCCAGGTAGCGGTAGGACCACGGGTCGGTGAGCTTCCAGCCCTTCGACTCGCCCTTCCACTCCGCCGTGTAGAGCTTGACGCCCCGCAACTGCCACCGCTCGGCGAGCTCGGCCAGCGCCGCGAGCCCGGCCTCGCCGTCACGCGGATCCCATGATCCGTTGGCGATGAACTTGTCCGGATGCTTCTCCGCGATCGCGCCGTTCTGCTCGGTCGTGTTGAACCCGTTGACGTAGAAGTCGGTCAGATAAGTCGGCTGGAAGATCGCCTTGTCGACATACCCGTCCTCGAACAGGTCTTTGAGGATCTTCTCCTCCGACTGGGTGAAGAAGTCCTCCTTGGACCAGACCTGATCCTCCGGACTGAGATTGCGGTGGTAGTCGTAGAAGCAGTTGATGAATCCCTCGCCGTAGCGGTTGGCCTGGTTGGCCGGTGTCGCGTCCCACGCGTGGACGTGCCCGTCGACGATGAAGTAGTTCTCGCCGTTCCTGGTGTACATGGGGGCTCCCTCCGTAAGGCGATCAGTTGGTGAGGATCGCGCGACCGCCCGGAACCCGCCCCTCGTCGAGGTCGTCCAGCGCGCGCAATGCGTCGTTGAGTTCGTACTGCTGGGTCGAGAGCGTGACGTCGCCGGTGGCGGCCAGCCGCATCAGGTCGACCAGGTCGTTGTACGACCCGACCAGGTTGCCGACGACGCTGATCTCGCGGGAGATCATGTCGATCGTCGGGACGTCGACGTGGCCGCCGTAGCCGATCACGAAGTACGAGCCGGCGTTCTTCGTCATCGCGACGCCTTCGGCCTCCGTACCGTGCTCGCCGACGTAGTCGAGAACGATCTGGGCGCCGGCCCCCTTGGTCTGCTCGAGGACCGAGTCGACGTGACTGCCGTCGCTGAGCACGGTCGAGTGGGCGCCGAGCGTCTTGGCCTTCTCGAGCGCGTCCGGCGACCGGTCGACGACGGTGACCCGCGCGGCCGTCATCGCGAGCAGGCACTGCAGCCCGATGTGACCGAGGCCGCCGGCGCCGATCTGGACGACCTGGTCCCCCGGATGCAGTTGCGGCGCCGCCTTGCGGACCGCGTGGTAGGCGGTCAGACCGGCGTCGGCGAGCGCGGCCACGTCGGCCGGGGCCAGCCCCTCGTCGAGCTTGACGACCGAGCGGATCGACGTCCGCAGCAGTTCGGTCATGCCGCCGTCGCGGTTGATCCCGGGGAACTCGGAGTCGGAGCAGTGGACGTCGTCACCGGACCGGCAGGCCCGGCACAGTCCGCAGGTGACCAGCGGATGCAGGATGACCCGGTCGCCTCCGGTGACGCCTCGTACCGCAGCGCCGGTGGCGACGACCGTGCCGGCGTTCTCGTGACCGATGACGTACGGCAGCTCGACGCCGCTCTTCTCGGCCCACTGCCCCTCGATGATGTGGAGGTCGGTCCGACAGACCCCGGCTGCGTCGACATGGACGAGCACGTCGAGCGGGCCCTCGATGGTGGGCTCCGGGATGTCGTCGAGGCTCGGCGGCTTGTTGTACTCGTGGACTCGAACTGCCTTCACCGCGGGCCTCCTCGGTTCGATCCTGGTTCGATCGTGCGAGACACCGACGGGGATGAGAATGCCGGTTCTCACCCTTAGATAACGGTCCCGTTACCGATCGTGACGGCCTGCCGCCGACGCCGCGCGAGGCCCCATACAGGACAATGCTCCGGGGTCCGCCACCAGACGAAACGAGGCCGCTGGGCATGCCGATCACCGTCGCCGGACTGCGAGTGTTGCCGGCGGGTCGCCCGACCACCGTCGTCTCTCCGCTGGTCGAGATGGGCTCGGCCCTGCACGTCCTGTCCGATCCGTCGCACCATCGGGCCGACCGGTGGGCCGACGACATCCGATCGCGCCTCGACGCCGGTCTGACCCGGCGCACCGACGCCTGGGCCTGGGCCAGCCAGGCGATCCGGGCGGCCCCGTTCCTCTCCCCCACGACGACCGACTTCGACACCGCGCTGGCCCAGCTGCGCGCATTGCCACCGCATCAGCTCGCCGCCCGGCTGCTGCGGCCGATCACGAGAGCCGGCGACCTGGACCTGGCCCGACGGTGGTCCCGGTCTCGCGGATCAGCGGTGACCGAGCGGGTCGACCTGCTGATCGACATGCCGGCCGACGGCGTTGCGGAGTTCCTCGACTTCCTCGCGGACACCTGGACGGTCTGGTTCGCCGCCGAGTGGGAGCGCGTCGAGCCGATCGTTCGCACCGCCACCCGCCGATTCAGCCGCCAGGTGACTAGCACCGGCTCGGTCGCGAAGGCGCTGGCCACCCTCGATCCGGCGATCACTGCGACGGCCAACGACGGCGGCGTCACGATCGCCAAGGTCCAGAGCGCCCGGCACGACGTGGGCCGACGCGGGCTGGCCGTGGCCTTGAGCCACTTCGTATGGCCGCACGTCTACGTGGGCAACGTGCCGGGTCAGCCGCTGCTGCTGATCTGCCCCACCGAGCGGCACGAGCGTCCGGGCGGCGTCGACAGCGTGCCCGAGGTGATGTCGCGGCTGACGACGCTGGCGCACCACGGCCGGCTCGAGGTGGCGCGGGCGATCGCGACCGAGCCGCGGACCGCTGGTGAGATCGCGGCCCTCTGGCGGATCGATCCGACCCTCGTCAACCGGCACCTGCGCGCCCTGTCCGCGGCGGGACTGGCCCGGACGACCCGGCGCGGTCGGTTCGTGCAGTACAGCCTCGACCACGACGCGGTACGCGGTCTGGGCGACGAGGTGATGCTGCTCCTGCTGCGCTGACGGCTGACCGGAATCGTCAGTCCGGTGGCCTCGGCGCGATCCGGCGCTGACGCTGGAGCCATGACGACAACCCTGACGTTGCCGATGAGCGAGGCTGCCCGTCGGATCAAGACCGACCACGAACTGCTGCTGGAACGGCTCGAGGGCCGCTCGCCGGAGGAGCTCGCCGCGGAGTACCGCCTCGAGTCGGGACCGCTCGGCGACTTCTGCGAGTCGCTGCACGACCTGCTCGCGCACGTGCTGATGTGGGACGAGATCGGCCTGGCTGTGCTCACCGAGGCTCGGACCGGGCGGGAGCACTGGAGCATGGACGCCCGCTGGGAGACCCCCGAGGTCGGCCGGATGCTCAATCGGGCCGGCGTGATGGCCGGCCGCGAGCTGCCGGCGTCGCTGTTGCTCCATCGGCTGCTGAGCACTCGCGATGCGCTGCTGACCGAGGTGCAGAGCTACCCCGAGTCGCAGTGGGACGCCGCCGAGTCAGGTGTGGGCTCGCTCGCGCAGTACGCGATGACCGTGCCCGGCAAGCCCGCCTACGTACACGCTGCGCTCCATCTCGACGAGCTCGGCTGGCTGACCGCATGATGCCGCCGGACACCCGGCTCGTCGACGAGCCGGGCTTCACAGCCGAGACCGACGCGCTGCTCGCCCAGATCGGCGACCAGGAGGGCGGCATCCCCTACGACGAGCTCGTCGCCAGTCGGGTCAGCCCACCGGATCCCGAGTACGCCGGCGTTCCCGATCCTCGGGCGCGTCAGACCGACCTGTATCTGCCGCTGCGTGGCGGACCGCGACGGATCCGGCTCTATCGCGGCGGCGATCAGGACCGGCAGCCGCTCATCCTGTGGCTGCACGGCGGCGGCTTCGTCGGCGGCGCGATCCCCGATATCGCCACGGTGTGCGCCGGCATCGCGGTCCGCGCCGAGGCGACCGTGGTGTCGCTCGACTACCGACTCGCGCCGGAGCACCCGTACCCGGCCGGCCTGCACGACACCTACGACGCGCTGCAGTGGCTGCTAACCAACGGCGAGGAGGTCCGTGGCAACGGCGAGGTCGCGGCCGGTGGGCAAAGCGCCGGAGCCGCGCTGGTGGCCGGCGCCTGCCTGCTGGCCCGCGACCGGGGCGAGCCGCTGCCGGCGCGGCAGATCCTCTGCTATCCCTCGCTCGACTTCGACAACGACTCGGAGTCGCACCGCCGGTTCGACGGGGCCTTCCTGACGGCAAGCGGCGAGGCGTGGATGCGTGAGCAGTACCTCGCGGGACATCCGGTCACGTTGTACGCGGCACCGCTGCGCGCCGAGAGCCTCGCCTGCCTGCCGCCCGCGCTGGTCGTCGCCGCCGGCCGCGACCCGCTGCGCGACGACGCCCGGGAGTACACGAAACGGCTGCGTGGCGACGGCGTCGAGGCCGACCACATAGAGTACGCCGGCACGATGCACGCCTTCCTCAACTTCCCCGGCGTGCTGTCGGCGGCACGCCACGCGATCGAGCTGATCGGCGCCGACCTGGCAGCACTGTCCACGGTCAGGAGTGGCGCGGCCGCATCGATCCGGTGACCGGTCGTACGATCACGGTGTCGACGGGCCCGCGGTCGACGCCGTGGCAGCGCAGACGACGGGACCGAGGAACCGGGCATGACGGCGAGCGCCGATCCGCCTCGAGTGGCGGCATCGGTCGAGGAGCTGGTCGCCGGCGCGACCGAGCGCCGCGTGCTGACCCAGACTGACTCGAAGTCCGGTGCCCTGCTCGAGCGAGTCGTCATCGAGGGCGACCCTTACGTGCTCAAGCATCTCCACGTCGACGACAACTGGCAGATGCGGGCCTGCGGCGACATCAGCAGCTGGCCCGCTCGGGTCTGGAGCGCCGGACTGCTCGATCGGCTCCCGAGCTGTCTCGACGACGCCATGGTGGGCGCGGCCGTGGGACTGGGTCGCAACGGCTGGGGCGCCGCCTTGCTGATGCGTGACGTCGGCGAGTACCTGGTGCCCGAGGGCGACGACGTGGTGTCGCTGCCGCAACACCGACGGTTCCTCGACCACATGGCGGCGCTGCACGCGACGTACTGGGGCTGGCACGACGACATCGGGCTCTTCCCACCAGCCCATCGGTATATGATGTTCAGCCCCGGCGTCCTGGCCGACGAGTCGCATCCGATCGCTGCCCTGATCCGGCAAGGCTGGGCTCTGCTCAGCGAGCTGTCGCCGTCCGTCGCCACCGACCTGCTCGATCTGGCGGCCGATCCGACGCCACTGCTGGACGCGCTCGATCGCGGTCCGCAATGCATGGTGCACGGCGACTGGAAGATGGGCAACCTCGGTAGCCGGCCGGACGGTGCCACGATCCTGATCGACTGGTCGTTCTGCGGCCGCTGCAGTCCGCTGTCCGACCTGGCCTGGTACGTGTCGCTCAACTCGGCCCGGCTGCCGGAGCCGAAGGCGGATGCCATCGGCGCCTACCGCACCGCGCTCGAGGGCCGCGGCATCGCCACCGCAAGCTGGTGGGACGACACGATCCGGTCCGCCCTGCTCGGCGCGATGGTGCAGTTCGGCTGGGAGAAAGCGCTCGGCGGAGCCGGTCCCGAGCTCGACTGGTGGCTGAGTCGAGCCCAGGACGGGCTCCGCGCGTTATGAACCTGCTCCGGCGTCAGGGTCGGTGCACCGAGACCAGATGGAACACCTCGCTGCCGCCGGACATGTCCTTCTCGCGGACGATGCCGAGGCCCGGGCCGTAGACCTTCAGCGACACGACGCCCGGCTCCAACCGGCTCCACTCGAGGCTGCGCAACGAGTGCCGGACCGTGCCGTACGGAACCTTGGTCTTGAAGCCGCGCTGCACCAGCCACGCCTGGTCCTCCGCGTGACCGCGCCAGAACTCCTGACGGAACGCCTGGGTCGGTCGCGGACGCGCCGGCATGATGATCCCGGCGACCGCACCCTTCCGGCCGGCCTGCCACGACCCCTCGCGGCTCTGGACGTTGCCGTGCCGGTCGTAGGTCGCGGTGTTCTCGCCGAGGTACCAGATGTTGCCGTGGCCGTCGGCGGCGTACCAGTCGTCGGTCTTCTCGGCGAGCGTCCCGTTGGCTCGCCGCAAGACGTCCTTCACGACCGTGGCCCGGATGCCCACGATCAGCTTCTTCTGGTGCGTGACACGCACGACCTCGCGGAAGTGCTCGCCCTCGTCCGTGCCCCGGTATCG
>DATFRX010000298.1:0-3822 GCA_035262905.1 Nocardioidaceae bacterium | reverse complement strand
GTCTGCGTAGGCGTCGACGGTCGAGCCGATGTCGCCACGCTTCACGTCGAGCAGAACCTGCGCGCCGCACTCCCGGATCGCCTGGATGGTGCGTTCGAGTACGGCGATGCCGGCCGATCCGTGTCGCTCGAAGAACGCCGACTGCGGTTTGAGCACGGCGAGCCGGTCGGCCAGCGCCTCGACGACGGTCATCGCGAAGCGTTCGAGGCCGTACGGCGTGTCCGGCAGTTCCCACGCCTCGAGCAGGGACGCGTGCGGATCGAGTCCGACGCACAGCGGCCCTCGCGCGTCGATGGCGGCTCGCAGGCGGGCTCCGAAGGGCTCGGTCATTCGGCGTCTCCGCTTCGATGGGCGAATCCGACCACCTCGGCCGGTGACTTGATGCCGCGGTCGGCGAGCTCGGCGGCCAGCTCGGACACGATCCGCATCGGCGCCGACGGATCGTGGAAGATCACGGTGCCGACCTGGACGGCGGTCGCGCCGGCCGACAGGAACTCCAGGGCGTCGAAGCCGGTACGGATGCCGCCGATGCCGATGATCGGTACGTCGGGCATCGCGGCGTGCACCTGCCAGACGCAGCGCAGTGCGATCGGACGGATGGCCGGACCCGACAGCCCGCCGGTCACGCCGCCGAGGACCGGCCGCAGGGTGTCGGGGTCGATCGCGATCCCGAGCAGCGTGTTGATCATCGACAGCCCGGTGGCGCCGGCAGACATGACCGCATCGGCGATCGTGACAATGTCGGTGACGTCGGGCGACAGCTTGGCGAACACCGGGATCTCAGCCGGCACCTCACCTCGCACGGCGGCGATCACGCTCGACGCCGGGGCCGGATCGCAGGCGAACACCAGTCCGCGGTTCTCGACGTTGGGGCACGAGATGTTGACCTCGATCGCCGACACACCCGCGCTGGCGCCGACCCGGCTGGCGAGCTCGGCGTACTCCCCCACCGCGGATCCGGCGATCGACACGATGGTCCGGGCGCCGCGCTGAGTCAGCCAGGACAGGTCGTTGGCCAGGAAGGAGTCGATGCCGGGACCCTGCAGGCCGATCGAGTTGAGCATGCCGGACGGCGTCTCGGCCATCCGCGGCGTCGGCCGGCCCGATCGCGGGTCGCGCATTATCGACTTGGTGACTACGGCACCGAGCTCGCTTACATCGAAGAACTGGTCGAGCTCGCGGCCGGCGGCGGCGCACCCGGATGCGGTCATCACCGGATTCGGCAGCGCGACGCCGGCCAGGTCGATGGCGAGGTCGACGCCGGTCATCAGCGCGCCCTCCCCGTTGCGGTTTTGCGCGCTTGTTGTGGGTGCAGGCCGCGTCGCACCCACAACAAGTGCGCAAAAACGGGTGGGGGCTGGGGCGGGGGCATCAGTGGGCACCTCCGGTCGGGGCGCCGAGCGTGTCAGCTGGGACCGTGCCGACGGCGTCCCACCGGACGCGATCGCCTGCGAACACCGGCCCGTCCACACAGGAGCGGGTCATTCGAGTACGGCCGTCGTCGCCGACCATGGGCAGCACGCACGTCATGCAGACGCCGACGCCGCAGGCCATCGCCTCTTCGACGGCGCACTGACTCGGAAGCTCGTGATCGGCCGCGACGGCGGCGACCGCGCGCAGCATGCCCATCGGCCCGCAGGCGTAGACCTGGCCGGTGCGAGTACGCGTGATCAGGTCGGGCAGCACGTCGGTGACCCGCCCGCGTACGCCGGTCGAGCCGTCCTCGGTCGTAACCGTCACGGTGTCTGCGACCCGCTCGGCCTCGGCGACGCCGAACAGCCTCGGCTCGCTGGCAGCGCCGAGCACCAGGTGGACGGCGCAGCCCCGGTCGCGAAGCCCCTTGGCCAGGCTGAACAGCGGCGCCGTGCCGTAGCCGCCGCCCACCAGCACGCAGGTCATCGGCAGCTCCGGCATCGCGTACGGCCGGCCGAGCGGTCCGACCACGTCGACCGGGTCGCCCGGCCGGAGCTCGGCCAGCCACGCTGTGCCCTTGCCGTGGACCGCGAACACGATCTCCAGCGTCTCGGCGTCAGGGTCGGCTCGGTAGATCGAGAACGACCGCCGCAGCAGCATCGACGACTGCGGCCCGCCGACCGCCAGCGCGGCGAACTGTCCCGGCCGCGTGCGCTTCGCGATCCCCACCACCGACAACGTCAAGAGCAGGTAGTCGCCAACCGGAGCGAGCGAGACCACCTCGGCGGGCGCCTGCAACGGCCCACTGCCGGCACCGGCCGCGGCCGGGTGTGTGACCGTCACCGGATCGCCACCTCCCACTCCTGGAGCGGCCTGACGTCGGCCCCGCCGTCGCGCAGCGCCTCGATGCCCTGGACCACCGCCGCCAGCCCCTGGACCGTCGTGATGCACGGGATGTTGGCCCGGACGGCGGCGGTGCGGATCTCGTACCCGTCGAGTCGCGGACTGCCGCCGACTGTCGTGCCGTGCGGCGTGTTGACCACGAGGTCGATCTCGCCGTCGAGGATCTTCGTGACGATCGTGGTCCGGCCCGCGCCGGTCTCGTCGGGCGCCAGCTCGGACAGCTTGCGGATCACCTGCGCGTCGACGCCGTTGCGGCGCAGCACGGCCGCGGTGCCCCTGGTCGCGAGGATCTCGAAACCGAGGTCGGCCAGCCGCTTGATCGGGAAGATCATGTGCCGCTTGTCGCGGTTCGCCATCGAGACGAACGCGGTGCCCTTGGTCGGGATTTCGCCGAAGGTCGCGACCTGCGCCTTGGCGAACGCGGTGCCGAAGCCGGCGTCGATCCCCATCACCTCGCCGGTCGAGCGCATCTCCGGACCCAGCACGGTGTCGACCGTCTTGCCGTCGATGGTGCGGAACCGGCTGAACGGCATCACCGCCTCCTTGACCGCGATCGGCGCACCGGCGGGCGGGTCGCCACCGTCGCCGTCAGCGGGCAGGATGCCCTCGGTGCGCAACTCGGCGATGGTGGCGCCGAGCATCACACGGGCGGCCGCCTTGGCCAGCGGAGTCGCCGTCGCCTTGGACACGAACGGCACGGTCCGGGACGCCCTCGGGTTGGCCTCGAGCACGTAGAGCACGTCGGACGTCAGCGCGTACTGCACGTTGAGCAGACCGCGTACGCCGACGCCGCGAGCGATCGCCTCGGTCGACCGGCGGATCCGCTCGACCTCGTCACGGGCGAGCGTGATCGGCGGGATGGCGCACGACGAGTCGCCGCTGTGAACGCCGGCCTCCTCGATGTGCTCCATGACGCCGCCGAGGAACAGTTCCTGCCCGTCGTACAGGGCGTCGACGTCGATCTCGACCGCGTCGTCGAGGAACCGGTCGACGAGCACCGGATGCTCCGGGGAGATCTGGGTGGCGCGTTCGATGTACGCGGCGAGGGCCTGGTCGTCGTCGACGATCTCCATGCCACGCCCACCGAGGACGTACGACGGGCGCACCAGGACCGGGTAGCCGATCTCGTCGGCGATCCGCTTCGCGCCCGAGTACGACGTGGCGGTGCCGTGCTTCGGCGCCGGCAGGTCGGCCTCGGCGAGCACCTGTCCGAACGAGCCGCGGTCCTCGGCGAGGTGGATCGCCCGCGGCGACGTGCCGACGATCGGAACGCCCTCGTCGGCCAGCCCCTGGGCCAAGCCGAGCGGCGTCTGACCGCCGAGCTGCACGACGACACCCGCGATCGGCCCCGCCTGCTGCTCCGCGTGCACCACCTCGAGCACGTCCTCGAGCGTCAGGGGCTCGAAGTAGAGCCGGTCGGAGGTGTCGTAGTCGGTCGACACGGTCTCGGGATTGCAGTTGACCATGACCGTCTCGTAGCCGGCCGCGGCGAGCGCCAGCGACGCG
>DATFRX010000297.1:0-19632 GCA_035262905.1 Nocardioidaceae bacterium | reverse complement strand
TGATCTTCTGTGCGTCGCTCGGCTGGCGGCGACGCTGGCCGCTTGTCCCCCTCGTCCTGGGCTTCGGTCTGATCGAGTTCTCGAACCTCCAGGTCCAGGCGCTGGCCGAGACGGGGTCCTTCCTGTTCGGCGTCATCATCGCGATCTACTCCGCCGGCGCGTACGCGAAGGGTGCGATCGCCGTCGTCTCGCTGGGGGTCGTCGCGCTGATGATCCCGTTCGCCGCGATCGAGCCCGGACAGGCGTTCACCGTCGGCGATGTCGCGTTCTTCGTGATGTTCTTCGGCGGGCCGTTCGCCGGCGGTCGGATCATGCGCTGGCGCCGGGCTCGCGAGCATTCGCTGGAGGCGCGGGCTGACGAGCTGGAGCAGGAGAGCGAGCTGCGGACGCGGCAGGCGATCGCCTTGGAGCGCGCCCGGATCGCCCGTGAGCTCCACGACGTCGTCTCCCACGCGATCAGCGTCGTGATCCTGCAGGCTCGCGGCGCGCGGCGCGTACTCACGCAGGACGAACCGCAGGTGAGCGACGCCCTCGACGCGATCGAGCGCTCCAGCACCGAAGCGCTCGCGGAGATGCGTCGGCTGCTCGGCCTGCTGCGGGAGGACGACGAGACATCTGCCTTGT
This sequence comes from Nocardioidaceae bacterium, assembly GCA_035262905.1. GTDB lineage: Bacteria > Actinomycetota > Actinomycetes > Propionibacteriales > Nocardioidaceae > DATFRX01. The sequence goes on along the minus strand of DATFRX010000297.1, from coordinate 19,008 downwards.
CGCCGCGGCCGACACTGCGCCGGATCGACGAACTGGTCGCGAGCGTGACGAGTGCCGGCATGCCGGTCGAGCTCTGCGTCGAGGGCGAGCTCGGCGAGCTGCCGCCCGGCGTCGACGTCTCGGCCTATCGGATCGTGCAGGAGGCCCTGACCAACGCGCTCAAGCACGCTGGGCCGGCCCAGGTGCACGTGTACATCCGTCGCCGCGACGTCGACCTCGAAGTCGAGATACTCGACGACGGTGTCGGCACCGGCAACGGCGACCGCGGTGGCCACGGCCTGATCGGCATTCGGGAACGGGTCGCGGTCTACGGCGGTCAGCTCGACGCCGGTCAACGACCCGATGGCGGGTACGCCGTGCGGGCCCGGATACCGCTGGGAGCGCCGGGATGATCCGGGTGCTTGTCGCCGACGACCAGGCGCTGGTCAGAGCCGGCTTCCGGATGATCATCGACTCCGAGCCGGACCTCGAGGTCGTGGGCGAGGCAGGCGGGGGCAATGCCGCGGTCACGAACGCGCAGTCCCTCGACCCCGACGTCGTCCTCATGGACATTCGGATGCCCGACCTCGACGGCATCGAAGCGACCCGTCGGATCGTTCGCGACGCCGACGGGCCACGGATTCTCGTGCTGACCACGTTCGACCTCGATGAGTACGTCTACGAGGCCCTACGCGCCGGGGCAAGCGGCTTCCTGCTCAAGGACGCTCCAGAGGACCAACTGCTGGCGGCGATTCGCGTCGTTGCGACCGGCGGCTCGCTCTTCGCCCCCAGCGTCACGCGCCGGCTGATCCAGGACTTCGCCCGTCGCGCCGGATCGACAGCGCCGCCGCCTGCGCTTGCCGCGTTGAGCGACCGTGAACGCGAGGTGCTGCGACTGGTCGCCCGAGGCAGGTCGAACGTCGAGATCGCCGAAGCCCTCTTCATCAGCGAGCACACCGCCAAGTCACACGTGTCGAGCGTCCTTCGCAAGCTGGAGTTACGCGACCGGACTCAAGCGGTGGTCTTCGCGTACGAATGCGGGCTCATCCAGCCGGGCGATCCCGACGCCAAGTAGGAGCCGCGCCGCTTGCTGATCCGGCATACTCCGTGCGGTGAGGGTGGGGCGCCGAACGAGAACGGGCCTGCTTGTCGTTGCCGTCATGGCGTCCGCTGGGGCCTTCGGTCTGAGTGTGCGTGCCGACAACTTCACCGGTCGGGTGTGGTCGGTGCTGGGCCTGGTGGTCTGTGTCGGGCTGCTCACCTTCGGTCGTCCGAAAGCCGACAAGCAGACGACGCCGACGTCTCGATCGCAGGTCATCCTGATCGGCGTCTCGCTCAGCATCGTGTGTGCCGCCATCGGAGTCATCTCCACCGTCTTCGCGTCACGAGCTCCGTCGTTCGCGACGCCGTACGGAACCTCGAGTGAGGAGCTGTCCGAGGACATCGTCTACATCAGCGGCGTCGGCCTGCTGGTCTGCGCCGCGGTCGCAATCCTGGTCACCGGGTGGCGGGCTGTCACAACCGAGTCACCCGAGGACATCGACTCACCCGACGCCGCTGTGGTCCATGAGGCGGAGGAATGGGACGACGTCGCCGAGTCGCCGGCCGATCCGCAGGAGAGTCCGCCGGAGCCGGCGGTGAGCAGCGAGACCATCGACCTGCTCGCGGATCGACCGGACCTGGTCGACGAGGTCGGCACGATGCGCTGGAAGGAGTGGGGTCAGCCGCCGGAGCCGACCGACCCGCGGTGGTGGATCGACGCCACCCGCCAGGAAGCCGGTCACGAAGGCCTGCCGGTCACCTACGTCGCGGTGAACTCCGACGGCGAGCTGCTCGGCGCGATCGGACTCGGCGCGCACGACATTGCGGAGCGGCAGGACCGGTCACCGTGGATCCTCGGCCTGGTCGTGCGCACCGATCGTCGCGGTGACGGCATCGGCCGCCGCCTGGTTCAGCAGACCGAGCAACATGCCGCCGCACTCGGCTACCCGACCATCTGGGTCGCCAACGAGGGCCATGCGGCCGGCTTCTACAGCGCGTGCGGGTACAGCTTCATCGAGGTCGTCCGGCCAGCCGAGTCCGGGGCGATCACGTACGTCTTCTCCCGATCGCTCTAGTCGGCCGCCTCGGCGGCCAGCTTCTCCTCGTGGATCTCGTGGCGCCGCATCACCCGCCAGATCAGGTACGAGAAGGCGCCGGTCACGATCGGCAACGCGTACGTGAGCGCTCGGTAGACGAGTACGCCGGCGACGATCGCGGGCTGTGACGAGTCGCTGAGTACGGCGGAGAACACTGCGGTGTAGGCGATCTCGGTGATTCCGACGCCGCCCGGCGTGATCTGCACGATGGTCGCGATCCGGCCGATCGCATAGAGCATGAGGCCGAGTGTGAGTGGCATCTGAGACCGGCTGATCCCACAGGCGTAAAGGCAGGCGACGAGCAGCAGCCCGTTGAGCAGGTAGCCGCCGATGACGGTCGCCAGCAGCTTGACCCCGTCGCGGCGCAGCGTGTCGATCAGGTCGGCCCGCATGCCGACGAAGTTGTCCGGCCAGCTGGTGATCCGGTCCTTGCCGAACAGCTTTCGGAACGGGTTCACGCACGCCTGCGCGGCCTTGCCCAGCCAGCTCGCGAGTCGCACGCTGCTGGCGATGGCGCCGACCACCAGCAGGGTCAGCGCCGCGAGGACGACCGCCCCGAGACCCACCAGCCAGGCATGAGCACCGCCGGCCGGCCCAGGCTGACCCACCAGGGTCCAGACCACGAAGAAGATGCCCGGCCCGGCGAAAATCAGGGCGTCGGTCGACACGCTCACCGCGAGCGTCGCCCGCGCGAAGTGCTCGAGGCTCACGCCCCACGATCGGAGGATGGCGTACTGCGCCGCCGTCCCCGACGGTCCCGGGATGATGTTGCTGACCGCCGACGAGGCCTCGCGGGCGATCAGCGACTTCCCGAGCGGCAGTTCGGGCGTGAGCACCGAGTACGACGCCGCCAGGACGACTCGGATCGCGATCGCCACCAGGAACAAGTAAGCCAGCGTGAGCAGGCTCATCGACCGGAGCGAGTCGCCGACACTGCCGAACTCGGTCAGCTTCGGGATGATCGCCAGGAACAGCAGCACGATCAGGGCGCCGGACAGCGCACCGCTCAAGACCTTGAGGAGGACCGACCCCTGGCCAGGTCGAGCGCCGGTCGCCTCGGCCGGCAGCTTCGCGCCCCGCCGTCGGCGGCTTTCTGGCGCATCAGTCATCGCATGCCGCCGCTCCAGTCGCTCTCCTCACGCTCTCATCTTCTCGTGTGGGCCCTCCGGTGGTATCCCCCATTTCGAGTGAACGGAGTGGCAATCCTCCCCGTGTACACCGGATTGTGTTCGAACACCTGTGCTAACGTCGCGGGATGGACGACGTACGCGTGGAGTTTCGGGCCGGCCGTGACCACTACGGACAGGCGGTGTGGGCGGCCGCCCTCGTCGTCGAGCGCGAGCAGCGGGCCGATGGACCGTGGCTCAAGGTGCTCCCGGCCTACTCCGAGTCGGACGAGGCGGCCCACTGGGTGCGGGAGACCGACATCCGCAGCCTGGTCGGGTCGGCGACGGACGACGGCCTAGGCGCCTGACTCCGACTGGCTCGCCTCTGCCTCCGGCTGATCCGCCCCCTTGACGCCCTCGGGGAGCAGCAGCAGGGAGCCGATCAGGAAGCACACCGCGCCGAGGGACGTCGTCGCGTTGGTCAGTGCCTGCGAGACCTCCACACCGGTCTTGGGGAGCACGAAGCCCGTTACCGCCGAGATCCCGAACAGGATGCAGCCGAGCAGGTTGATCGCGACGATGGAGCCCTCGACGGTGCGTGGCGGCCGGGCCAGCAGGCGCCGGGTGACCTCGACGTAGGCGAGATATCCCGAGATGAGGAAGCAGATCGATCCCAGCGCGTCCGGCTGCCAGACCAGATGGTTGTACGTGCCGGAGTCGATCGTGACGGTCATGCCGCGGAACGTCGTGATGTTGAAGAACAGCGTGCCGATCAGCTGGATGCCGCTGCTCCACCAGTCGATACCGCGCGGCCGCCAGACGAAGGCCCGGAACGACCCTCCCGCCGCCTCGTGCGACTCGTAGTCGGTGTTGACCGACTCGAGCCACTGCAGCAACGCGGCCGAGGTGAAGAAGATCGAGCCGATGAAGAAGGTGACGCCGACGGCCCGGCCGCCGACCGCGTCGAGATAGATCCGCCATGGCGCGACGACGAAGCACAGCGACCCGATCGCGAACAGGATCGAGATCCACCAGGACGCCCGGTGTGGCGCCCACAGCAGACGCTCGCGGCCGGGTCGTATCCGGGACAGCCGCGACTGGTGCTTGCGGCGCCACCGTCGTGAGGGCGCGGCCACGTCAGTGCCTCGCGAGCGGAGCCGGTGATGACGCCGTGGCGTCGCGTCCTGGCTCACCCTTGGCAGGCCGGCGCGTCGTTGAACGCCTGCTTGAGCGCGTCGTCGGCCGAGGTGAGGTAGCTCGAGAGGTTGTCGGTGAGGCTGCCGAGCGCATCCTTCGTCGCCGAAAGTGACGACGTCGCCTCCGCGATAGCCGCGGTGAACGCCTGAGCGTCGGTGGCATCGGCGGCCTTCTGCGTCGCGCCGGTGAGGTCCGAGACGCTGTCGCTCAACTGCTGGGCGTCGTCGTTCAGCTGGTCCGACGCCTGCGTGATCGCGTCGTTGGTGTTGTCGGGGAGATCCGTGATCGTGTCGCCCAGGTCACCGATGTCCTTCTGCACCGTGTTGACGCGGTTGGTCAGCTCGGTCTGAGCCTGCTGCAGCGCGCTGGTGCCGCTGCCCGAGTCGATCTTGATCGAGTCGGTGAGGCCACTGATGCTCGAGGACACCTGGTCCGCCCCCTGGCAGACGTCATTCGCCCACGCTGTCTCCTCGGACTGCGATGCCTCGTTGCCGTCGCCACCACACGCTGTCAGCACGAGTACGCCGATCGCCACTCCGACAGCCAGTCTGGTCATGGGTCTCCAACCTCACGGTGTGCCGCCACCGATGTCACGGCTTCCCTACGTCGGCATCGTCGCCAACCCGGCCACCTCGCCTCTAGGGCCGAACGCCCTGATCGGGCGCCGTGCGACCCGGCTTCAGCGCAGCTTCAGTGCTTGACTGGTACTTACGTTGTCGGTGCGTACGCAGGGGTCGGCGCATCGAGAGGTGGAGCGGTGCGCGTACTGGTCGTGGAGGACGAGCGACGGCTCGCGGACGGACTGCGGGCCGGACTCGAGGCGGAGGGGTTCGCCGTCGACGTGGCGCTCACCGGCACCGACGGGCTGTGGTACGCCCAGGAGAACTCCTACGACGCGATCGTGCTGGACATCATGCTGCCTGGCGTCGATGGCAATCAGGTCTGCGAACAGCTCCGGGCGGACGACGACTGGACACCGATCCTGATGCTGACCGCCCGAGACGATGATCATGATCAGGTCACGTCGCTGGATCGTGGTGCGGACGACTACTTGACCAAGCCGTTCTCGTATGCGGTGTTGCTGGCCCGGCTGCGGGCGCTGTTTCGCCGGGGCAGCGCGGAGCGACCGGCGGTGCTGACGGCCGGCGACCTGCGGATGGACCCGGCCGCCCGGCGGGTGTGGCGGGGCGACACCGAGCTGGATCTGACCGCCCGCGAGTTCGCGGTGCTCGAGTGCCTGCTGCGCCGGGCCGGCGACGTGATGTCGAAGCGCGACCTGCTGGCTCACGTGTGGGATTTCGACTTCGACGGCGACCCCAACATCGTCGAGGTGTACGTCCGTCATCTGCGCAACAAGGTGGACCGACCGTTCGGCCGGGCCGCGATCGAGACGCTGCGGGGAGCGGGATATCGGTTGGCCCGCGATGGCGGCTGATCGCAAGGACCCGACCCGGCTGCGGCAGGTTCGCTGGCGTACGACCGGGATCGCCGTCGCGGTCGTGGGCGTGTCGGTGGTCCTGGTCAGCGTCGCGCTGCTCGTGACCCTGCGACACACCCTGACCGAGCAGGTGCGAGACGACGCGAACCTCCGGGCGCACGATGTCGCCGTGGCCTGGGCGGAGGGGGAACGGGCTCCCCTGCCGGCCGGCGATGCCGAGGACATGCTGATCCAGGTGCTGTCCGCCGACGGAACCGTGCTGCAGTCGAGCCCCAACGTGGCAGGCGAGCCCGCGGTCGCCCAGCTCGAGCCCGGCGACTCGGTCGAGACCCACACGTCACTCGGATCGAGTACCTACTACGTCGTCGCCGCGGGCATCGAGGGTGGCAGTGGCCCGGCCCGTACGGTGCTGGTCGGTCGTGCGCTCGACGACGTCACTGAGGCGACCTGGGCCGTCGTCCGGGTGCTGCTCGTCGGTATCCCGCTGCTGTTGATCGTGGTGGCTGTGACGACGTGGGGTCTGGTCGGGCCGGTGCTCGGCCGGGAGGAGCGAGCTGCGCGGCGGCAGCGGGAGTTCGTCTCGAACGCGTCGCACGAGCTGCGGTCGCCGGTCGCGGCGATTCGGCAGCATGCCGAGGTGGCGCTGGCGCATCCCGATCGGGTCACGCTCGCCGACGTCGCGACGCCGGTGCACGACGAGGCGATCCGGATGCAGGTCCTGGTCGAGGATCTGCTGTTGCTCGCGCGGGTCGACGAGCATGCGCTGCGGCTGGAGCACGACGCCGTCGACGTGGACGACCTGGTGCTCGACGAGGTCCGGCGGCTGCGGGCATCGACCGACCTGACCGTGGACGGATCCGGCATCCGGGCCAGTCGAGTGCACGGCGATGTTCGCATGCTGGGCCGGGTGCTTCGCAACGCTGGCGACAACGCCGCCCGGCATGCGCATTCGACGGTGGCCATGTCGACGTCGCGTACCCCGGGCGGGATCGAGATCTGCGTCGACGACGACGGGCCGGGGATCGCGCCGGGCGATCGGAGCCGGGTGTTCGAGCGCTTCGTACGTCTCGACGCCGCCCGGGCTCGCGATCACGGCGGCAGTGGGCTCGGTCTCGCGATCGTGGCCGAGGTGGTGGCGGCACATGGCGGTCGGGTCGCGATGGCGGACTCGCCGCTCGGCGGAGCGCAGCTGCGGATCACGCTGCCCGCTGCTGCCGACGACGAATCTTGAGCGATTGCGGTAGTCATCGCTACCCGAATCCCTCAAGATCCGTGAGGCTCAGAAGAACTCGAGCAGGTACGGGTCGGCAACGAAGGCCGCGTCGAGTCGCCGGTCGACGTCGGGGCGGCCGCCGGCAGCGAGGCCGACAGCCCGGAGCGTGGCGAGCGGGGTGCCGGCGTACATCGCGGCGAGCCCGTTCGGCCCGAGCCACAGGGCGTCCTCGATCTCAGCGGCCTGCTCCAGGCTGCCAATGCCGTCCGCGATCCGAAGACGCCAGCTCCCGTCGCAGCCGGGCGCGATCGGGTCGGTGACGGTGAGCGAGACGTCGACCGGAGCCGACGCTGCGTAGCCCCGTTGGCCGATCGCGGTCGGCGCATCGATCAGCCGGAGCATCCAGCGCCCCTGCTCGGCGGCGCTGGCAGCCGGCCGATCGAGCAGGAAGTGCACTGGATCATGCGGCGCGACGAAGGCATGCACCGACCTGGCGATCGAGGCCCCGGAGCCCACGACGGACCACAAGGCGCGCAACGAGGACTCGCTCGCGGCGAGCAGGTGCGTGACGTAGAGGTCGCCCTCGTACCAGCCGTAGACGACGAACCCGTCGTCGGTGAGGTAGCCCCACGTATCCGTCTCGCCCAGCGCATTGCGGAGCTCCTCTGGCTCGAGGAGCTTCGGCCCGCTGGCGCCGGTCGCGGTCCAGTGCGCGCGCATGAGGTCGATCATCCGGTCGACGGAGTCGGCATCAGCGAGGCGTACTTCGACACTGCTGTGGCCGAGGCGACGCAGCCAGTCGGGGTCGATCGTGATCCGGTGCTGGACGCCGGCGAGCTCCCAGCCGACGCCGCGGTAGAGCGCCGGCACGCTCGGATAGAGCGCCGAAACCGCATCGCCCAGCTCACCGGCTCGTCGGGCGGCGGCCGACATCAGCTGCGAGGCGACGCCCTGTCCGCGGTAGTCCGGCGTGACGACGACACCGGCCATGCCGGCCATCGACAGCTCGCGGCCGCCCCAGAACTGCCGGAACGGTCGAAGCCTGGCACTGGCCACGAGTCGCGACCCGTGGTACGCGCCGATCAGCCGACCGGCCGCGATCGCCTCCTTCCGGCCTTGAAACCATGCCTCACGTCGCGATTCGGGCATCGGGCCGAACGATCGGCTCTGGATGTCGAGCGCGAGCTCCAGGTCGGACTCCGCCAGATCGGCCGTACGCAATGTCGCCGCCATGGCGCGGACTCTACGGCGGCGGGCCGAATGGACCCACCGATTTCACCGGGGGCGGCTGGCATCGCCCGGCACCGACGCTCTAGCGTCCTGCAAGGTGAGCGCGCGTGAGCGCACCGCGTACGCGCCGCCGGCCAGGTCCACGACCCCGAGGAGTACCGATGCCGCACACCGTCCAAGGAGTCGTCGCCCGCGAGAAGGGCGCTCCGGTCACGCTGGAGGAGATCGTCGTCCCCGATCCGGGTCCGGGTGAGGCGCTGGTCCGCGTCGAGGCCTGCGGGGTCTGCCACACCGACCTGCACTACCGCGAGGGCGGCATCAACGACGACTTCCCGTTCCTGCTCGGGCACGAGGCGGCCGGCACCGTCGAGGCGGTCGGCGACGACGTCGACGAGGTCGCACCGGGTGACTTCGTGATCCTGAACTGGCGAGCCGTCTGCGGTCGCTGCCGGGCCTGCCTGCGCGGTCGCCCGTGGTACTGCTTCGACACCCACAACGCCAAGCAGCCGATGACGCTTGCCGACGGCACTCCGCTGTCGCCGGCGCTCGGCATCGGATCGTTCGCCGACAAGACGCTGGTCGCCGCCGGCCAGTGCACCAAGGTTGACCCCGAGGCACCGGCGGCGACGGCCGGACTGCTCGGCTGTGGCGTGATGGCCGGCTTCGGCGCCGCGATCAACACCGGCAACGTGGGCCGTGGCGACACGGTCGCGGTGATCGGCTGCGGTGGCGTCGGCTGTGCATCGGTCGCGGGTGCTCGGCTCGCCGGCGCTCGTCGGATCATCGCCGTCGACATCGACCCGATGAAGCTGGACTGGGCACGCAGCCTCGGCGCCACGCATGCGATCGACGCGAGCCAGGTCGACGACGTCGTCACGGCGGTGCAGGACTTCACCGACGGCTTCGGCGCCGACGTGGTCATCGACGCGGTGGGCCGGCCCGAGACCTGGAAGCAGGCGTTCTACGCCCGGGACCTGGCCGGCACGCTCGTCCTGGTCGGCGTACCCACGCCGGACATGCGGCTCGAGATGCCGCTGCTCGACTTCTTCGCGCGAGGCGGCTCGCTCAAGTCGTCCTGGTACGGCGACTGCCTGCCCAGTCGGGACTTCCCGATGCTGATCGACCTCTACCGACAGGGTCGGCTCGACCTCGATGCGTTCGTGTCGGAGACGATCGGCATCGACGGGGTGGAGGCGGCCTTCGACCGGATGCAGCAGGGCCAGGTGCTTCGCTCGGTGGTGGTGTGGTGACCGGCGGCGTACGGATCGACCGGGTCGTCACGTCGGGCGAGTTTCGGCTCGACGGCGGGTCCTGGACCGTCGACAACAACGTCTGGCTGGTCGGCGACGACACCGATGTGATCGTGATCGACGCCGCCCATGACGCGACGGCGATACTCGACGCGATCGGCGGCCGTCGGGTCGGAGCCATCGTGTGTACGCACGGGCACAACGACCACATCAACGCGGCGGTCGAGCTGCGAGAGGCCACCAGCGCACCGATCTGGCTGCACCCCGGCGACCGAATGCTGTGGGACGCCGAGCATGCGGTGGCGCCCGATCACGACATCGTCGCCGGCGGCCGGTTCGAGCTCGCGGACATCGTGCTGCAGGTCCTACACACGCCGGGTCATTCGCCCGGCTCGGTGTGCCTGTTCGCGCCGCAGGTCAACGCCGTGTTCACCGGCGACACTCTGTTCGCCGGCGGTCCGGGAGCCACCGGCCGGTCGTACTCCGACTTCGACACGATCATCGAGTCGATCCGCGATCATCTGCTGACCCTGCCGTCGGAGACCGTCGTCCATACCGGCCACGGCGACACGACGACGATCGGCAGCGAGCGACCCGACCTGCCCGCCTGGATCGAACGCGGCCACTAACCCCCACGACGATCCGTCACTCAGACAGCGACCATCCGCCAGATAGACAGCAACCATCCGGCCTGTCCGAGTGACGGATGGTCGCTGTCTGAGTGACGGATCGTCGGCGGTGTCGGGCGGGCGTCGAGACGGTTAGCCTGAGCGCATGACGGAGACACTCGCCGCGCTGACCGCCCACCTCGCCGACGCCGATCCCGAGATCGCACGCCTCGTCGATGCCGAGGGGCGCCGACAAAGCGAGTCGATTCGGCTGATTCCGAGCGAGAACTACGTCTCCCAGGCGGTGCTCGACGCCACCGGGACGGTCCTGACCAACAAGTACTCCGAGGGCTATGCCCGGCGGCGCTACTACGAGGGCCAGCAGATCATCGACCAGGTCGAGGAGCTCGCCATCGAGCGGGCGAAGTCGCTGTTCGGCGTCGACCACGCCAACGTGCAGCCGTACTCCGGATCGCCGGCCAACCTGGCGATCTACCTGGCGTTCCTCCAGCCGGGCGACACGATGATGGGCATGTCACTGCCGATGGGCGGGCATCTCACCCACGGGTGGAGCGTGTCGGCGACCGGCAAGTGGTTCAACGCCGTGCAGTACGGTGTGCGCCGCGACACCGGCCGGATCGACTTCGACGAGGTACGCGAGCTCGCCGAGAAGGAGCGCCCGAAGCTGATCTTCTGTGGTGGCACGGCGATCCCGCGCACGATCGAGTTCGAACAGTTCGCCAAGATCGCCCGCGACGTCGACGCGATCCTGGTCGCCGACATCGCGCACATCGCCGGTCTGATCGCGGGCGGTGCGCATCCGTCGCCGGTCGGGCATGCCGAGGTCATCTCGACGACGACGCACAAAACCCTGCGCGGACCACGCGGCGCGATGCTGATGTCGGACGCCGAGCACGCCAAGGCACTCGACCGAGCGGTGTTCCCCGGTCTGCAAGGCGGTCCGCACAACCACACGACGGCCGCGATCGCGGTGGCGCTGCGGGAGGCCGCGACGCAGGAGTTCCAGGCGTACGCGCAGCAGATCGTGACCAACGCCAAGGCACTCGCGACCGCGCTGACCGATCAGGGGTTCGACCTCGTCTCCGGAGGCACCGACAACCACCTGATCCTGGTCGACCTGACCAACAAGGACATCGGTGGCAAGCCGGCCGCCCAGGCGCTCGATCGGGCCGGCATCGAGCTCAACTACAACACCGTGCCCTACGACACCCGCAAGCCGTTCGACCCGTCGGGCATGCGGCTCGGCACCCCGTCGGTCACGACCCGCGGTCTCACCGAGGACCACATGCCGCAGATCGCGGCCTGGATGGCCGAGGCGGTCGAGTCCGCCAAGCGCGAGGACGAGGACACGCTGGCGCGGATCAAGGGCGAGGTCGTCGAGTTCGTCCGGCCGTATCCGATCCCCGGCTGGCCACGCGCCTAGCTCAGAGGTCGGCGAAGAAGGCTGCGATGTCGGCCGCCATGAGCTCTGGCTCCTCGGCAGCGGCGAAGTGGGCGCCGGTCGACATCGGCGTCCAGCGCACGACGTTGTAAAGCCGCTCGGCCCACTCCCGGGGCGGGGAGCCGTCGTCGAGGTACTGATTCGCGAACAGCGCGATCCCGGTCGGCACCGTGACGAGGTCGTCCGGCCCGAGCGGCTCCAGGAACCAGCGATTGTCGACGTAGTCGCGCATCGACGGCCCGATCGTCTGGGTGGCCCAGTAGAGCGTCACGGTGGTCAGCAGGAAGTCGCGGTTGAAGCTGCCCTCGATGTCGCCGCCGGTGTCGCCCCAGGCCCGCCACTTCTCGAGGATCCAGGCGGCCAGGCCCGCCGGTGAGTCGTTCAGCCCGTACGACAGGGTCTGCGGCCGGGTCGACTGGATCGCGCCGTAGCCGCGGTCGGTGTCGAGCCAGTGCTGGAACTGCGCGAGGTACACCGTCTCCGCCTCCGACAAGGGTCGCGAGCCCGGCCCGGTGTACGGCGCGTTGTCGAGGTTGGTCAGATGGAGTCCGATCACCGACTCGGGTCGGTCGAGCGCGAGGTAGGTCGACACGGCCGCACCGAAGTCGCCGCCCTGCGCGCCGAAGTGGTCGTAGCCGAGCCCCTGCATGAGCCGGTGCCACATCGCCGCGGTTGCGCGGGTCGTGACGCCGGTGCGGTCGGGCCGCTCGGAGAAGCCGTAGCCGGGCAGCGACGGGATCACGACGTCGAAAGCCGGGCCGTCGATGCCGTGCGCCTCCGGGTCGGTCAGCAACGGCACGAGATTCAGCAACTCCACGAACGAGCTGGGCCAGCCGTGCGTAAGGATCAGCGGAATGCCGTCGCCACTGCGAGCCCGCTCGTGTGCGAAGTGGATCCGGACCCCGTCGATCTCGGCCCGGAAGTGGGCACGGCGATTGAGCTCTCGCTCCTGGGCGCGCCAGTCGAAGTCGTCGGCCCAGTAGGACAGCACGTCGCGCAGGTAGGTCAGGTCGGTGCCCTGCTGCCACGGCTTGGCCGGCGTCTCCGGTGGCAGCCGGGTGCGACGGATGCGGTCCCGAAGGTCGTCGAGCACATCGTCGCCGACCCGGATCTCGTACGGCTCGATCCGCAGCGGCTCGGTCATGGCGTCACCGTAGAGCCACGTTCGGACAGAGTGGACAAGACTCCCTGGCGGTCGGCCGTCGACGCGACAGAGGCAAAATGCAGGGGTGAACGCGACGGCCCTGCTGCGACCGCACCTGCTGGCGGTGCATCTGTTCGCGCTGGCCGCCATCGCCGTCTGCGTCATCGCCGGACTCTGGCAGCTCGACGTGTACGAGTCGGAGCAGTCCGACCAGGCCGATGCCCTGGCGTCGGCGCCGCCGGTGCCGTTGACGTCGGCGCTCGGACCCGACGCCGGGCTCACCAACGACCTCGTTGGGGCGCCGGTCACCGCCGAGGGACAGTACGCGCCGGACGCGCAGCAGTTCCTCGTCACCGATCGCAGTCGCCAGGGCCGCAGCGGCTACTGGGTCGTGAGTCCGTTGGTGATCGACAACGGGTCGGCGATCCTTGTCGTCCGGGGCTGGACCCCCAATGCATCGGCGCCGCCGGTCCCCACGACGCCGGTGACCGTGACGGGGGCGTTGCAGCCCGGCGAGGAGCCCGGCGTCGACTCGCTGCCCGGACCGAATGGGACTGTCGACAGCATCCGGATCCCGTCGCTCGTGGGCGTCATGCCCTTCGACCTCTACAGCGCGGTGCTGATTCGTACCGCGGAGCAGCCGAAACCGACTGACGGTCTAGCGCCGGTCGACACGTCGGCGCCAGCCGTGCCATGGACCGACGGACTGCGCAATCTCGCGTACGCCTTGCAGTGGTGGGTCTTCGCCGCGTTCGCGGTGTTCATGTGGTGGCGGGTCTGCGCCGACGTGATCGCACGGCGGCAGGAGAGCCCTGCGGAGGAGCAGCCGAGCGACGCGAGCGTCGATGAAGCAGATCGTCCCCAATCCCGCCTACCCATCGATTAGTCGCGGGACGCGACTTGGGCTCTCGTCGTCGCCGATCACGCAGACCTGTCGACTGGCGCACGATGTCCCGCCCAGCCTCGCGAGTGGCGCATGACGTACCGCTGAACGGGCCAAAGCGGGACACCGCGCGCCACTCGCCGTTCAGGACAGCACAACCAACAAGGTGGGCTAGCCGCCCGACGATCGGTACGACGCTGCGTAGTAGCCTGACCCGGTGAGTGGGACGCTGCTTCGCTATCGGGTGATGGCCTACATCGTGGGGACGCTGCTCGTCATCCTGGTCTGCATCGGGCTGCCCCTGAAGTACCTCACCGACACTGGCACGAGTGCGCATGACGCCGGCGAGTGGATCACCACCTACGTCGGGATCGCCCACGGCTGGCTCTACATGGTGTTCTTGGTCTGCGTGGCCCTGCTGGCGCGGGCGGCGCGATGGAGCATCGGGTTCACGGCGGTGACCCTGGTCAGCGGCCTGTTGCCGTTCGTCACCTTCTATGCCGAACGCAGGGCCACCGCGCGTACCCGTCAGTTCATGCGCTCGGAGGCTGTGACGGAGAGTCGTTAGAGGACTCGCCGGGCTGCGAGCCGCCCCCGAACTTCTTCTTCGCAACCGCGACCGCACCGGCAAGAGCCGCGACGATCGCGAGCTTGCGGATGCGGTGCTTCTTCTTGGGAGCCTCTTCTTCGGCGGCGTCGGATTCGGCCGCGGCCGCCGCTTCGGCTTCCTTCTTCCGTTTGCTCATCGTTACCTCCTAGGACACACCGTATCGACAATTGCCCAGTTCGGCGCGTACGTCGTGTCCGTTTCGCCAGGGTTAACGGTGCCTGTCGTGGGCCGCTGCGACGAGCGTGGCAGGATCGAGGCGAGCCTGGCGTATTGCCGGGGCAATATGCGAGGAGGATCCAGTAGTGGCCGAGCAGCTGACCGCGACGCTGACGACCAATCGTGGTGACATCAAGATCGACCTGTTCCCCAATCAAGCGCCGGCGACGGTCCAGAACTTCGTGGGCCTGGCGGAGGGTACGAAGGAGTGGACCGACCCCAAGACGGGCCAGCCTTCGACCGAGCCGTTCTATGACGGACTCACCTTCCACCGGGTGATCGAGGGCTTCATGCTGCAGGGCGGCTGCCCGCGCGGCGACGGCACCGGTGGCCCGGGTTACCAGTTCAAGGACGAGTTCCACACCGACCTGACCTTCGACCGGCCGTACCTGCTGGCGATGGCCAACGCCGGTCCGGGGACGAACGGCTCGCAGTTCTTCATCACGGTCGCGCCGACCGAGTGGCTCACCCGCAAGCACACGATCTTCGGCGAGGTCACCGATGAGGCCAGCCGCCGCGTTGTGGACGAGATCGGGGTGACCGAGACCGACGGCCGCGACCGGCCGAGCGACCCGGTTGTGATCGAGTCGGTGACG
Source organism: Nocardioidaceae bacterium (assembly GCA_035262905.1). GTDB lineage: Bacteria > Actinomycetota > Actinomycetes > Propionibacteriales > Nocardioidaceae > DATFRX01. Next base: position 3,938 of record DATFRX010000297.1, on the reverse strand, counting down.
ATCGAGCGCAGCTGATGTCCAACCCGCCGTCCGGCCCCGCCCCGCCGCCCGGCTCCGCTCCGGCCGTACCGCACTGCTATCGCCATCCCGATCGCGAGACCTGGATCAGCTGTCAGCGGTGCGGCCGGCCGATCTGCCCGGACTGCATGAACTCGGCCTCGGTCGGGTTCCAGTGTCCGGAGTGCATCGCGCAGGGCAGCCGGACGGTGCGGGCGCCGCGCAACCTCGGCGGTTCCCTGGTGCCGAGTCGGGCGGGCTACGTCAGTTGGACCATCATCGGTCTGAACGTCCTGACCTACTTCGCGGTGGCGGTGACGCCGAGCAACGTCCCGGGCGGCTGGAGCAAGATCGAGGCCTACGGCGTGATGATCTCCGAGCGCACCGGGTTCCTCGGCGTCGGCGTGCTCGACGGGGTGGCTGAGGGCGCGTACTGGCGGCTGCTGACTGCCGCGTTCCTGCACGCGTCGATCCTGCACATCCTGTTCAACATGTATGCGTTGGCGCTGTTCGGCCCGATGCTCGAGCAGGCGATGGGGTATGCCCGGTTCATCGCGCTCTACCTGACGGCCACGATGGCGTCGTCGGTGGCGGTCTACTGGCTGAGCCCGGTCGACCAGCCGACCCTTGGGGCGTCCGGCGCGATCTTCGGACTGTTCGGGGCGTCGTTCGCGGTGTTGATGAAGCGCGGCCAGGACATCACGCCGCTGCTGATGCTGCTCGGGCTGAACCTGGTCATCACATTCGCCATCCCGGACATCAGCTGGCAGGGCCACATCGGCGGGTTGGTGTGCGGACTCGGGCTCGGCGCGCTGCTGGCGTACTCACCCCGCCGACATCAGGCGCTGATCCAGGGAACAGCGTTCGCCGCCGTGTGGGTGGTGCTGATCGTCTTGATCATCGCGCGCACCAACGCCCTGACCTGACCGGATACCAGGCGCGACGAGACCTATCCACAGTGTGGATAAGCCCTGTGGAGAATCACACGCGTGTGATTCGGCGTCCTACTCCCACTTGGTGGCGAAGATGAACCCCACGGCGATCAGGCCCATGCCGATGATGATGTTCCAGTTGCCGAGGTTGTCCATGACCGGGATCTTGTCGCCGGCGATGTAGAACACCGAGACCCAGGCGAGGCCGACCAGCCAGCAGACCAGCATCGCTGGCGCGGCCCAACGGTTGCCGATCTTCGCCGCGGTGCGCTTCTTGGCCGTCGGCGGCGTGTAGTCGGACTTCTTGCGTGAGCGCGACTCGGGCACGAGTGCTCCTGATCTGATCGGTGTTGCGTACTTCGGCTAGCGTAACTCGCATGCGGTCGGCCATGAAGCTTACGCGGGGCTGGGGCTGGGCCGTGCCCGCGGTCGCCGCGATCGCCGGCATCCTGTTCGCCGCGAGCGCCTTCACCGCCGACGGCACCGATTTGCGCAGTACGACGACCGATCCGGCCACTCTGGTCGCCGAGCGGGCCAACGAGGTTGCCGACCTCAACGCCGACAAGGCGACGTTGGCGCACGATGTGGCCGACCTGCGGGCCCAGGTCGAGGACATCGGGGTCGAACAGGCCGTCGACGAGACCCAACGCCTGCAGGGTCCGGCCGGAATGGATCCGGTCTCCGGACCCGGCGTGGTCGTGACGCTGGACGACGCACCGCAGGCGCGTCTCGATGAGGCCGGCGTCGATCCGAACCTGCTCGTGGTTCACCAACAAGACATCCAGGCCTTCGTCAACGCACTCTGGGCGGCCGGCGCCAAGGCGATCAGCCTGCAAGGCCAGCGGCTGATCTCGACGACCGGCATCAAGTGCGTCGGCAACACCGTCGTGCTCGAGGGCGTGCCGTACTCCCCGCCCTACCGGATCGAGGCGGTCGGCGACATCGGCATGATGCACGCCAGCCTCGCCGGCTCGCAGTCGGTGCAGATCTACGAGGAGTACGTCAACGCCTACGACCTCGGCTTGTCGGTCGAGGACTCCACCGGCCTCGACATCCCGGCGTATAACGTCACGCCGCAGCTCGAGTGGGCCAAGCCGCTCGACTAGCGACTAGCCGCCCTGGCCGTCCCCGAACGTCGGGAGCGAGATGGTCGGCGACGTCGGGGTCGGATTCGTCGGTGTCGTCGGTGGGGTCTCGGTCGTCGGCGGCGTGGTCTCCTGCGGCGCGACCGCGATGAAGATCGTGACCGTGGAGCCAGGCAGTGCCTTGGACCCGCCGCTCGGTGTCTGCTCGATGACGGTGCCCTCGTCGGCCCGGTCGGTCGTCTGCAGGCGGATGTCCACCGAGAAGCCGCGTTCCTTGATCTTGTCGACGGCCTCGTCCTCGCTGTCACCGACGACGTTGGGCACGACGGGGAACGGCGCGGCGACGGTCAGGGTCACGGTCGAGCCAGGCTTGACCTCGTCGCCACTTGACGGATCGGTCCCCAGCACCTCGTTCTTCGGCTGGTCGCTCTGCTGCCGTTGGACGTCCCACTCGAGGTTGACCGCCTCGAGCGCCTGTTTCGCCTCCTTGAGCGTCATCCCGACCAGGTTGTTCGGCACCTCGACCATCTTCGGACCGGTGCTGACGACCAGGTTGACCGGATCACCCCGGAAGAGGAACTCGGTCGCGTCCGGATCCTGACTGATCACCTTGCCCTTGTCGACGGCCGCGCTCGGCTCATGCGTGACATGGCCGACCGTGAGGTGTGCCTCCTCGATCGCCTTCTTTGCGTCGTCGAGCTTCTGGCCGACGACATTCGGAACCGACATGTCCGGACCGTCGTCGCCACCACCGCCGAAGACCGCCGGGATGATGAAGAACGCCGCGATCACGGCAAGGAGCAGCAGCCCGAGCAAGACCCATGGCCACTTGCGGCGCTTGGTGGGCGGCTCGTCGTCGTAGTCGGACATCGCCGGCACCACCGCGGTCGCCGCGTCATCGCCGTACGGTCCGGGGTTGTTCGGATCGCCGATGACGGCCGGAGCGGTCACCGACTGACCGGCCAGGGCGCGTTCGATGTCGGACCGCATCTCTGCCGCACTCTGATAGCGGTTCTCGATCCGCTTCGTGAGCGCCTTGGCGACGATGGCGTCGACGTCGTCGGTGACTTCGGGGTTGTAGAGCGACGGGCGCTCGGGAGTCTCGCGTACGTGCTGGTAGGCCACCGACACCGGGCTGTCGCCGATGAACGGTGGGCGGCCGGTCAGCAGCTCGTAGAGCAGGCAGCCGGTGGAGTAGATGTCGCTGCGGGCGTCGACCGGCTCGCCGCGAGCCTGCTCCGGCGACAGATACTGCGCGGTGCCGAGCACGGCCGCGGTCTGGGTCATCGTCGCCGACGAGTCGGCTACCGCCCGGGCGATGCCGAAGTCCATGACCTTGACCTGGCCGTTCGGCGTCAGCATGACGTTGGCCGGCTTGATGTCGCGGTGCACGATGCCGGCCCGGTGGCTGTAGTCCAGCGCGGACAGCACGTCCGCGGTGATCTCGAGCGCCCGCTCCGGCAGGATCTTGCGGCCCTCGCGGAGGACCTCGCGAAGCGTCCGGCCCTCGACGTACTCCATGACGATGTACGGCAGGAGGTGGCCCTCGTTGTCGGACTCCTCGGCGGTGTCGTAGACCGCAACGATCGCCGGATGGTTCAGCGACGCCGCCGACTGCGCCTCGCGGCGGAAGCGGGCCTGGAAGGTCGGATCACTGGCCAGGTCGGTGCGCAGTCGCTTGATCGCCACCGTCCGACCGAGGCGCAGGTCGCGACCTGCCCGTACGTCCGCCATCCCCCCGCGGCCGATCAACGCACCGAGCTCGTACCGTTCGCCCAGCCGACTCGGACTGCTGCCATCGGTTGGGGGCTGCGTGGTCATGGTGTGCTGGCTCCCTGATCGGGGGTGCCCGGCGACGTGGTGGGGGGACGCCGCGAGGTGGTCTGTTCCGTCGTGGGTTGGGTCGTGGGCTCCGTCGTCCGCT